>JAEUJL010000534.1 GCA_016794835.1 Gemmatimonadota bacterium
TTCGTCCCATCCGGGCTCGGCAGGAAGTTGAAGCGCGCCGTCTGCCGGATCATCGACCGCGCGCCCGTCTTGAGGTCGACCGCATAGATGTCCCGGCGCTGGCCGCCATCGATGGCGTCGCGCCGCTCGTACGGCCGTCGATCGACGCCGAAGGCATACCGCTCGTAGGGCGTGAGCGTCACATCGCGCAGGTCCGGCGTGCCCAGCTGCATGAACTTCTGCTCGGCAACGCGATACTGGGCCAGGTAGGAGAAGGTCTTGTCGCGGCCTTCCTCGACCTGCTGCTGCGACTGGAGGCGCGGGTCTCCCTTGCCGTGCCAGATCACCAGGGTCGGCAGGTCATCATCGGCGGCACCGGCCCCGGCCGGGGTCTGCATCGCCCCCGGAATGCCGGCCACCGGGCGCACATCCGGTCGCGGTGTCTTCGACTCCGGGCTGGTGCGGCGCTCCGCGAGGCCGAAGAACAGGGCGCTGCGATCCGCGGCCCAGCGCACCGCGCGATCCGGCGAGATGCGCATCCCGGTCGGGAAGTCCGGCGAGGTGGTTGCCGCGAAGGTGGCGCGCACCGGCGACGCCGCCGTCCCGCTGAACGCCACGACCGTGTAGGCAGTGTCGCTTGCGGCACTGTCCACAACGCCGCGCAACACCGTGAGGCCAAAGGTCGAGTCGGCCCACGACAGGCGGCGATACAGCGCCTTCTCGCTGTCCAGCGACCGCACGACATCGGTGGCGAGGTTCCTGAGCTGGAGTCCATTGCCGACCTGGTCGCGCACGTCGGTCGTCCACGCGAGATATGCCCCGGGCTCGTCGAGGGCCCACTCCCCCACCGACCCGATCGTCGAGACGACCCCGCTGCGCAGGTCCACCAGCAGCAGGTCCGCGGCGGTCGCCCCCTCGGCGGCGTACCGATGCAGCACGAGCCAGTTTGGGGATTCCCCCGCCAGCGCAAACCGGCGGACCTTGTCGAAATCACGCTTCTCCCCGGTCGCGATGTTGACCAGGCTCACCGTGTTCTGCAGCGGCTTGCGCTCCCGTCGCAGCCGCTTCGCGTCCGCCGCCTTGGGGTACGCCGTGAAGACCAGCCACTTCGAGTCGCCGGAGATCGCGACCGGTGCATCCACCGGGCCACCGAACGGGCCTCCGCCCGCCGGGCCGGCAGGCTCCCCGATGGGCCACCGCTTCTCCGTCGCCCCGTCGGCCGTGCCGCGCAGGACGAGGTCGCCGTCACCTTCGTTAGGCGCGGTCACATAGGCAAACCACCGGCCATCGTTGGACGTGGTGGCATTGCGCAGGTTGCGCCAGGTCGCGAGATCGGACGGATCGAGGACCTTCTGGCCCCGCGGCTGCGCGGAGAGGGGCAGCACCAGGAAGAGCGCCGCAGCGGCGGCGAGGACGGTTCGTGCGCGAGGCAGCATGGGACCCCTCCGGGGATGGCCCGGCGGAAAAGAGGACGGCGAGAAGATGGATCATGGCCCGCGATCAGGCCATCCCGTCAGAACCCCTCAGGACGTCGGGCCATCTCGCGGGTAAAGGGCGCCTTGATCCGGGGCAGGTCCGCCGCGTAGTCCCCGGTGGGCTCAAAGGCCGGGAGGAGCCGGATGAGCCGCGACCCGAAGTCGAGCGCGACCGGCAGCACGGGCACCCCCGCCCCCGTGGCGATGCGATAGAAGCCGGACTTCCACTCCGGGGTCCGCTTGCGCGTGCCCTCCGGCGCGACCACAAAGATGAGTTGGTCGCGGGCCTGGAATTCCTGAACGTGCAGGTCCACGACGTTCGTGGCCTGGGTCCGCACCACGGGGATGCCCCCGAAATACCGCAGGATGGGACCAGCCGGCCACCGGAACAGCGTGTGCTTGCCGAGCCAGCTCGCGTCGATTTCCAGGGCCAGGTAGGCGGCAAACCCCACCACGAAGTCCCAGTTGGACGTGTGCGGGGCGACGACCACGACGAACCTGGGGAGGTCGGGCCAGTTCCCCACCACCCGCCAACCCATGGCGCGCAGCACGGTGGTACCCACCAGGCGCCGCACCCAGCTCCGGCGCCGAGGGATCGATGGCGGGAGCTGGGGAATGCGCGCCGCGAGGGCCTCAGGCATCCGCCATCGCCGGCTCCGTCGACCCCACGCGGGGGAACACGTCACGACCCAGGTCGAGGACCTCACCGAAGGCACCGCACAGGGCGTCGACCTCGGCCTCGGTGATTGCGGTGTTCAACGCCGTCATCCCGCGGGAAGCCCACAGGAACCCGCGCGTGAGCAGCCCCAGGTGCATCAGGCGCGCGCAGTGTCGTGGTGATCGCAACGCATCGCGATAGCTGCGCACCGGTCCCGCGCAGTAGTGCACGTGCGAGAGCGACCCCATCCCCTGCACGTGCCCCAGGACCTCGCGAGCATCGAGCTCGCGCTGCAGCCCCTGACGCAGGCGTTCACCGAGCTGATCGAGGCGCGCGATGGCCATCGGCGTCCACATCCGCATGGCCTCGAGCCCGGCGGCCATGGTGGCGTTGTTCCCGTTGAAGGTCCCACTGTGTGACACGCCACCGGCGCGTCGGGGATCGAAGATCGCCATCACCTCCTCCCGGCCACCGAACGCACCCACGGGCAGGCCGCCGCCGATGACCTTGGCGAAGGTCGTCAGGTCCGGCGCGACCCCCTCCAGCCCTTGCAGGCCGCCGTACCCCACACGGAATGTCACGATCTCATCAAAGATGGCCAGCGCACCGACCGCGTGGGCCGCGTCAACGACGCCTTGCAGGTACCCCTCGTCCGCCCGGAGCATCCCGGCGTAGGACACCATCGGCTCCACGAGCACCGCTGCGACGTCGCGCCCGTACCGCTCGAGGATCCAGCGCAACGTCTCGAGGTCGTTGAACGGCGTGACCAACACCTCGCTCACGATGCCGGGCGAGACCCCGGGTCCCTCGGCGATCCCGCTCGGATACGGCGGGGCATGGAACCCCGGGGTGACGGACACCTGCGCCGCATCATACGCGCCGTTGTATCCCCCCTCGATCTTCACGATCATCCGACGCCCCGTATAGGCGCGGGCGCCGCGGATCGCATTCATGACCGCTTCCGTGCCGCTGTTGCAGAAGCGCAGGCGTTCCACCGACGGGACGCGCTCCACCAGCAGCTCGGCCAGTGCGACCTGCGCCTCGGTGGGGTAGCCCATCACCGTGCCGCGGCGAGCCTGCTCGGCAATCGCCGCCGCAATGCGCGGCTCGGCGTGTCCGTGGATGAGCGAAGTGAAGTTGCCCAGGAAGTCGATGTACCGGTTGCCGTCCACATCGACGAGTTCGCTCCCTTCCCCGCGATCCATGAACGTCGGGTACGGGAGGTAGAAGGTCCCGGTCCGCGTGTCCCCACCGGGCAGGACCCGTTGGGCCCGCTCGTAGAGTGCACGGGACGCCGTCGTACGCCGGGAGTACGTGGTGGCGAGCTGGCGGTCGAGGTCCTCGACGATCGACATGATGGCGGCGGTGTGGAAGGACGGCGAAGATGCAGGGCGAGGGGGCACGAGGGTAAGTGGTCGCGACGCGCCGGCGACCCGGCGGCTGGGGACTTGCTTCGTGGATGCGATCGGCGTTCCTTGCCCCACCGTGCGACGACTCCTCTACCTCACCCTCCCCGCCTGCCTGCTGACCGGCTGGGCCGCCGTGCGCGCGGTGCGCGAGACCGGCCAACGGGTCAACCAGGATGTGAGCGCCACGTTCCGCGTGGACTCCATGAACCTGGTGATGTTGCCACAGGCGGGGGTGTATCGCGCCGTGGGGATCGGCTCACGCGAGGCGATCAAGGCGGTCGATGGCTGGGCGGTCAGCGTCCGCAACCGGGAAACCGGCGCCGAGGGCCAGGTGCAGCGGGCGACGTCCGAACGTGCGCAGTCGCGTGAGAACCGCCCGGGGCTCGACCTGCTCTTCACCATGCGCATCGACCAGCCGGGCACCTGGGAGCTGCGCTTTGGCAACCGCGCGCCCCAAGCGGACAGTGTCACCATTCGCCTGACGCACTTCGACACGACCACGGCCGGGTCAGCGATGAAGGCCTTTGGCCTCGCGACCCTCTTCTCCGTGCTGCTGCTGGTGAGCGCGGCGCTCTGGTTCCGGCGTTAGGCGCCGCGCTACGGGCCAGGCTGCGGCGCCTTGGTGTAGCGAAAGGTGATCCGCCCGCGGTTGAGGTCGTACGGGGAAACCTCGAGCTTGACCACGTCACCGGCGAGGATGCGGATGCGATGCTGCCGGAGCTTGCCGCCCAATGTGGCGAGGACGTCGTGTCCTCCGGGGAGGGTGACCCGGAACGTCGCATTGGGGAGGACTTCTGTGACGGTTCCTTCCAGCTCGATCGCGTCCTGTTTCGCCATTCACGGCTCCTGAGGGAATGCGGCCCCGGAGCGAGCGCTCCCGCCGCGCCAAAAAAACTTGCGGGCGGGTCGCTTCCGCACAAGTCGGCTAGCGGCCCCCCCCGGGGAGGCGGTCCGGCATGTCCGCCACCACGTACGCCATGATGGCCATCGCCGCGGTCGCGAGGGCGACTTCCCGGGGGGACATCTTGTCGATCGTGTCGGCGTTCGTGTGGTGATACCAGAAGTACTTGGTATCATCGACATTCAGCCCCATCCCGGGGACCCCGAGCTCCATCATCGGGCCAATGTCCGCCCCCCCTCCCCCACGGGTGATCGCCCCAGCCCCGAACCCTTCCAGAAGGCGGCCGACCTGCTGGATGATCGCAAAGGCGGAATCGGTCCCGGTAAAGCCAAACCCGCGGGGGGAGAAGACGCCGCCGTCGGATTCCATCATCAGGACATGGTTGCGCGCCTGGGCCCGATGCGCGTCGCGATACGCGTTCCCGCCGCGCATCCCGTTTTCCTCGTTGGTCCACCCCACCACGCGAATCGTCCGGCGCGGCCGCAGCCCCAGCGCCTTGAGGAGGCGAATCCCCTCCCACGCCGCCACCACGCCCCCGGCGTCGTCCATCGCCCCGCGACCGACGTCCCACGAGTCGATGTGGCCACCCATCACGACCATCTCCTCGGGACGCTCGGTGCCGCGCAATTCACCAATCACGTTGCGGGACATCACGTCAGGCAGGGTGCGCGCCCCCATCGTCACCTTGAGGCGCACGCGCTCGCCGCGCGCGATCATCCGCGCGATCATGTCGGCATCCTCCGGGGCGATCGCCGCGTGCGGGATCTTCCGGACGGTGGAGTCATAGGCCATGCTGCCCGTGTGTGGCGTCCGCATGGAGTACGGCGTGACCGACCGGATGACGGAGGCCACGGCACCCACCCGGGCCGCCTCCACCGCGCCATTGCGCCGATAGGCGACGGTCGCCCCATAGTTGGTGAACGGGGCATTGAACAACACGATCTTGCCGCGCGCCTCGGATGCGCGCGCCTTCAACTCGTCAAAATTCGCGACGACCATCACGTCGGCGGTGATCCCCGCTGGCGGCGTCCCGATCGATCCGCCGAGCCCCAGCATCGGGAGGGACTCCCGGCGCGGCGAGATCAACTCGATGGACTCGCGTCCGCGGACCCAGTGCGGCACCATCACCGGCTCCCCGCGCACGTTGTCCAGGCCATCCGCCTTCATCTGCACCATGATCCAATCGATCGCCTGCTCGAGGCTGGCGCTCCCGCTGAATCGGTGTCCGAACCGCTCGGTGAGCTCGGCGATGCGCTTCCAGGCGGCGCTGTCCGCGAGCGCGGCAGCCACGATGCGATCCGCCGCCGGTCGGTAGCGATCCGCAAGGGGCTGCGCCCCCAGCGAGGAGGTCAGCAGGACAGCAGCGAGGGCAAGCAGGGAGGTACGTCGCGGGGTCACGGTGCGCAGGGCTGGGGTCGACGAGCACCCGCACCTTGCGACAGCGAACTGCGGGCGTCAACCCACCAGAAGCACGAAACGCGCGATGGCATGAAGCCACCGCGCGCCTGTGCGTTCCGCGCCGTCGGGGAAACCCGCTCGCGCCGGGTGTGGCGCTAGAACGTCATGCCGATGGTGCCCTGGGTCTTGTTCAGCTTCTCGTGGCGCCGCATCTCGGCGAAGAATCCGGTGCGCCCCATGCCGAGGCGCACACCGCCGCCGTAGTTGTACCCGCGCGTTTCCTGGACCTTGCCGTAGGAGTACGCGCCGTACCCGGCAATGCCATAGGGTGTCATGATGCCGAGGCGGACCGGAAAGACCGCGGAGGCAAAGTAGGAGCGAGGGGCCGAGCGCAGGTTGGACCCGGCGACCATCCCCTCGACCCGCAGGGCCATGGGGAAGACGGGCAGGTCAAACTGGGCGGCGGCGTACACGTCGGAGGTCTTGAACTTGAGCGCGCCACTGTCGCTGACAGGGCGTCCGGCGCCGAGCCAGAGGGAGAGGCCCTGTGCGTGCGCCGTGGGCGCCGCGGCAAGGACGGCGAGGGCGAGCAGGAGGGGTCGAGTGCGCATGGGTCCGAGGGAATGAGTTGGTCGCACGTGGGGGAGTGTACCGCGGGAGCCGGGGGGAGGTTCCGCGGGGTCCTGCTACCAACGGCAATGGAATGATGATGGAGGATCGGCGCCGGGCCGATATCATGAAATCGGGGGGGGGGCCCCCCCGGCCCTACCAGCGCTTGACGACCCGGGCGCGAACGATGTAATCGAGCCGCGGAAAGCTCCGCCGGAGGTACGCGTTCCCCACCCGCGAGAGTGAGTCCTGCGACGGCCCCGGGAAGCTCTGCCCGCCCCGCGTCCCGGAGTACTCCCAGTTGAGGGAATCGAGCACCGCCATCCCCGCCACGACCTCACCGATCGGCGGAAAACCGAAGCTGTTCAGGGTGTCCAGGCGCGGGGTGTTGTCGACCGTGTTGAAGAACAGCTGCACGGAACGCGAGTTCGCTCCCCCACGCGCGTAGGAGATCGTCCCCTTGCGATTGGGGGCGAGTACGGGCTCATCCGGAATGGAACGCCCGCGCCAGGCGCGGGTCACCGCCGTGTCGCCATGGATGCCGAACTGTGCCACGTAGTTCCGGATCACGCGGTGAAAGCCCACGTCATCGAAGTAGCGCTGCTGCACCAGGGCGTGGAACCGGTCGACGCCGAGGGGCGACCAGTGGCGTCGCAGGCGCACGTCCATCGTGCCGCGCGTCGTCTCCATGCGGACGTCGAAGGAGTCAGGCGCAGTCCGCGTGTAGGCCGCGGCGCCCGGGTCGCGGAGGGAGGCCCGCCGGGCGCATGCCCCCATCGCGACGAGGGCGGCCAGCCACACGAATCGAGTGATCACCGGATGCCGTATTTCGAGAGGATCTCGCGCACCCGGTCGATCGGGAGCGCCTCCACCATGCGGCCGCGGGAGGTCACCGTCACCGCCTTGAACATGGAGTTGTAGATGGCCTCCTCGGTGGCCTCGACCACCGCCTGGAAAAGCGCGGAGACCGCGTCGTTCGTGACTTCCTCCACGCCGCGGCGCGGCGGTGCGTTCCCCGTGCCCGGTGCCGGCAGGGTGCGGCGCACCTCCGGGGCCGTGGAGAAGGCAATCACGTAGTCGCCACTCCCGTTGGAGGCCGACGAGCCCGTCCGCGACAATCCCATGATCGCCCGCGCGGCCACGCGCCCGAGGTTGCGGTCCGAGAGCGGGGCATTGGTCGCCACCACCATCATGATGGAGCCGTCCCCGACCTCGTCATCGGCCCCGCCACGAAAGGCATACTGGCCGAGTTCCCGGCCAACGGGGGCGCCGAGCACTTGCAGCACCCCCCCAAAGTTGGATTGCACGAGGACACCCACCGTGTAGCCGCCTAACGACTGCGGGAGGACCCGGGACGACGTCCCGATGCCCCCCTTCCACCCGAAGGCCACGGTTCCCGCCCCCGCCCCGACGGCGCCCTCCTCGACGGGCCCGGGGCGCGCGCCCTCGAGCGCCGCGCGGACATGCTCGGGGCGGATCGGCCGGGAGCGGATGGCGTTGAGCGCGCCATCGTTGGTCTCCCCGACCACCGGGTTGATCGAGCCCACCCCCTGCATGCCCGGCCGCGCCAGCATCCACTCGACCATCGCGTCGGCGGCCTTCCACACGCAGAGCGTGCAGGTCAGCAGGATCGGGGTCTCCAGTTCCCCCAGTTCGCGGAGCTGGGTCACCCCGAGCAGCTTCCCGAACCCGTTGCCCACGTGCACGGCGGCCGGCACCCGACTCAGGAACGGGTTCTCCCCGTGGGGCAGGATCGCGGTCACCCCGGTGCGCACCGAGTCCCCTTCCGTTACCGTGACCTGCCCGACGGTGACCCCGGCGACATCCGTGATGGCGTTGAGGGCGCCTGGGGGAAACACCCCCGGCGCCACCCCCAGCTCGCGCGCCCGTGGACGTGTCGCCTGGGCACTCATGCTGGCGCCCACCACCACGAGCAGCAGCGCCGCATGCCTAACCACCAAAGGTATCACAGGCATCTGGGCGCCCACTCCGGAATCCACGGGTGAACCACTCCATGCGCTGCTCCGACGAGCCGTGCGTCCAGCTCTCCGGGCTCACCCGCCCCGTCGTCTGGCGCTGGATCCGGTCGTCGCCCACCGCGGCCGCCGCCCCCAGCCCCTCCTCGAGGTCGCCCTCCTCGAGCCAGCCCTGCCGGGCCGCGAGGTGGCCCCACACCCCCGCATAACAATCGGCCTGCAGCTCCAACCGCACGCTCAGCTCATTGGCTCGGCCACGGTTGCGCTGCTGGGCCGCACGCACCTGGTCACTCGTCCCCACCACGTTCTGCACGTGGTGGCCGATCTCGTGCGCGAGGATGTACGCCTGGGCGAAGTCACCGGGCGCACGGAACCGCTGCTGCAGCTCCTCGAGGAAGTCGAGGTCGATATACACCTTGGAGTCGGCCGGGCAGTAGAAGGGCCCCGCGGCCGATTCCCCAAACCCGCAGCCGCCGGTCTGGGTCCCCCCACGAAAGAGCACGAGCGTCGCGCGGGGATACTGGGTCCCCATCGCCGGCAGTGTCCGCGCCCAATAGTCCTGCACGGAGTCCAGCACCACACCGAGCCGAAGCACGAGTGGCTCCTCCGCTGCGTCCTGCACGGGAGCGTCCGCCGCGGGGCCAGCCGCCACGGCCCCACCGCCGCCGCCGGCGAGCGAGATGAAGTCGCGCTTGAAGATCAGGCTCAGGATCAGGAGGATGATGAACCCGCCCATCCCCAGGCCGCCGGCGCGCCGCATCCCGCCCCCACCCCCGAGCCCGCCGAATCCTCCGCCGCCACCCGCGCCACGACGATCCTCGATGTCGCGACTCCGGCCTTTCGGGTCAATGCGCATGCGACGTCTGCTCCAATGGGTGGCGAATCATGAGAAGGTTGCCAGCTGAACCCGGGGGGGCAAGTGGTCGGGCCACCTCGTGCCAACCACGACGGGACCGGTCGC
>JAEUJL010000540.1 GCA_016794835.1 Gemmatimonadota bacterium
GGATTTGGTTCGAGGGCGGCGTCACCCGCCGGGTTCTTGCGGGTCGTGCGTCGCGGGCGACGACTGGGGCGTCGGCGTTCAGGCATGCAGGGAGAACTGGAGTGGAACGAACGTGTGTGTGGGGCGGCGCACGAAGCGCCATGGGCCCGGCCATGCCGGGCGGACGAAAGGTCCTAACGAGACCGATTGCGAGGGCACCGGTGCCAGGAACACACCAACGCCACGACGCCAGGAATCGGGGAAAACGAGCTTCGAGGGACAGGCGAGCGAACTCGCCACGGGATTCGGGCTGACGGTCCTGCGCGGAAACCTCACGCGATACCGCTGACCCTTCCTGCCAACTCAAGAGACGGTGCCCAACAAACACCCGTAGCCGCCGGCCTGACTCTCGAGGACCTTCGCACCAAGGACGCGTCGAAGGTGCAAAGAGTATCGCACGGTGGGTCCGTTCGCGCAAGCCGGTCCCGACCGCGAACCACCGGCCTCAGGCAGGGCCGCCCGACATGCCCTCCAGTTGACGGACCTCCGCAATGAGTCGCTGGCTGATCTCGAGGATGCGATCGACGCTCTCCCGCTGCTCGGTCGTGAGCGCATCGAGTCGGAGCAATTCGGCTTCGGCGAGGAGTGCGGCCAGCGGGTTGTTGAGCCGATGCGGAAGCCGTGTCACGGACAGGCCGGCGGCGAGCAGCGCGTGACATCGCGTGAGGTAACGCGCGAGGGCGCCGGCGTCGCGCGTCACACGAGACGGTGCGGTGAACACGCGATGCAGCGCAGGCAGCAACTCGATGTCCATGCGCTGCGCGGCGAGGACCGCGTCGATCCCCAGCATGGCCACGAGCGACACGTCGACCGTCGCGGGATCGTCAACAACAAGGACGATGCCTCCGTTCCCACCCTGCGCGCGAAACTGCGCGATGGTGTCGACGGTGGCTGATGCGTCCGCACCCGCGAGTGCGACCACGCAGTCCGGGGCGTCGGCATGCGCGACCATCGCCAGCGACGCGCTCTCGACCCTGGCGTCAGGGAGGAGTCGTCGCAGCTCGGTGGCCAGCCCCTCGGCGACCACGTACTCTGGCGCGAGGCAGGTGATCCGCGGAGGTCTGGGGCCGGTGCCGGGTCCCGTGCGAGACGGCGCCAAAGGCTGGTAAGTTGCGTCCATGCTGACGGATGGTCCGACCCCATTGGCCGCGGAACTCGCGGCGCTTGTCACCGAGTATCGAGCGCAGGGGCGTTTTGCTCAACTGCGTGAGGAACTGCAACGCCTGGCGCGCCAGGCCACCCCTGACGCCCTGGTCATCGCCGCGGAGGAGTTTCGCGAGGACCCGCAGCTCGCCGCCCCACTCTATGAAGTGGTGGTGGAGGCGCAGCCGAACAACGCCCGCGCCATGGTGCTGCTGGCGAACGCCTACTGGTTGCTGGGGGCCGGCCCGGAGGCGGTGGCCCCCCTGGCCGCCCGTGCCATGGAGGTCGACCCGCAGAACCGCGGGGCCTGGCACCTCTGGGCCCTCGCGGAATCGGATCCGCGCCAGCGCGCCTACCGTTGGCGCCAGGTGACCGAGCGGTTTCCAGGGGACGACCTGGCCGTCGCGAACTTCGCCGACAACGCCGCCGCGGTCGCCAGTGCGGAGCAGGACTACGAGATGCTGGACCTGGCGATCCAGGCCTACGAAGCGCTCCTCGCCCGAGCGGAGCATGACACCCAGCGACAGGCGCTCGAGACGGCGCTGCAGGCCTTGCGCGGGTGGAAGTTCTAGCGACCGCCCCGAGGGCGGAGCACGAGGCGCACGGGCAGCCCGGGAAGCTCGCGTGAACCGACGGGCGTAGGTGGCCAGCGGCCGTGGGGGCAAGAAACCCTTGGGAGTTGGTGACGTATCTAACAGTTGCGGTCTCCCCCCATCGCTGCCCACCCCCGAGGGCCCCACTATGAGCTGGCGCACCTGGCCGTCCCGCATGAGGCAGGCGCTTCTCTCGCGCCTTGCCCCACCGCAGGCCCATCCGCCACTGCAGTGGAGCCGGGGGAACCGGGCCTTTGCCGCCCTCGTGGTGGCGACCCTGGTCGGCGGCGCCGCGTTTGACGTGTGGCTCATTAGCTGTGGCTTCGCCGGGTGCCCAAGCGACGCGCGCATCGTGGCCTATGCGCCCCCCGAAGGCGGGCGTGTGCTGGATCGGAACGGGGAGCTGATCGGCCGCTTCCACACGATCAACCGGGTGAATGTCCCATTGTCCGCGGTCCCGCGGCACGTGCGCGAGGCCTTCGTGGCGGTGGAAGACCGACGGTTCTCGCAGCACCACGGGGTCGACCTTCGCGGGGTGCTGCGCTCGGTCGTCCGGAACGTCCGCGCCCTGGGCGTGCGCGAGGGGTTCAGCACGATCACCATGCAGGTGGCGCGTAATGCCTTCCTCTCGGACCAGGCGGCCCTCAGCCGATCGTTGGGGCGCAAGCTGATCGAGATGCACCTCGCGCAGCGCATGGAACGCCTCCTGACCAAGGACGAGATCCTCGAGCTGTACCTCAACGAGATCTACCTGGGCAACGGGGTCTATGGGGTGGAAGGCGCGAGTCGCGACCTGTTCGGCAAGGGGGTGCGCGCGCTGTCCGTGGCCGAGGGGGCGATGTTGGCGGCGCTCCCCAAGGGGCCGTCGGCCTACACGCCCAAGGATCACCCGGATCGCGCCCGGGCGCGACGGGACCTGGTGTTGGGGCTGATGCGGCGCGAGGGATACCTCGACACCCGGGCGTGGCGCCGGGCGAGCGGCCAGGAGGTGCGGGTCGCGCGCCGTGACTGGCGAGCCCCGCAGCCTAACGAGAGCTGGGCGCTGGACCTGGCGCGGGCCTTCACCGACTCGGTGTTGCGCGCCGCTGGCCAGCACGGGGGCGAGTTCGTGGTGCGCACGACGATCGACCTCGCGGCGCAGCGCGCCGCCGAGCGTGCCGTGCGGGCCCACGCGGCGCGCATCGAGGGGGACATCGGCTGGTGGACCGAGGGAACGGAGCGCGTCCAGGGCGCGATGGTGGCGATCGACCCGCGGGATGGCTCGATCCGGGCGCTCGTCGGGGGACGCGCCCACGAACGGGGCGGGTTCAATCGCGCGGTCGCCGCCCGGCGGCAGCCCGGTTCCGCCTTCAAGCCGTTTGTCTATGCCGCCGCACTGGGCGCCGGTTTCACCCCGGCGACCGTGGTGGATGACGAACCGCTCAGCATCCAGGTCGGTGCGGACGAGTGGTCGCCGGCGAACTATGGGGACGAGTACCGCGGGCCGGTCACCTTGCGGCAGGCGCTGGCCCAGTCGGCCAACGCGGCGACGGTCCGGGTGTCGCGCGCCGTCGGGGAGCGACGGGTGGTGGACATGGCACGCCGCAACGGGATTGCCAGCCAGCTGCGCGCCGTCCCCGCCGTCGCGTTAGGCGCCGTGGAGGTGACCCCGCTCGAGCTGGTGACGGCCTACGCTCCCTTTGCCAACGGGGGATCCCGCGTGCGGCCGCGCTTGGTCCACCGCATCACGACCGCCGAGGGGCGGGTGATCTTCGAGGCGCCGGTCTCGCTCGAGCGGGTGATGGATCCCGTGGATGCGTTCCAGGTGACCTCGATGCTGCGGTCCGTCGTCGACGAGGGCACCGGTCGCGCCGTGCGCGCGGCCGGGGTCAGTGGCCCGGTGGCGGGGAAGACCGGGACGACCAATGGCGGCACCGATGCCTGGTTTGTCGGGTACACGCCAAATGTCGTGGCGGGCTTCTGGTTTGGTTACGATCGGCCACAGCCGATGGGCGACGCGGTCAACGGCGGGCGGTACGCCGCGCCCGCGTGGGGTGACTT
>JAEUJL010000550.1 GCA_016794835.1 Gemmatimonadota bacterium
ACGGGGCGAAAGGGCGGAGCGATCACCGGGGGGTGGGAGCGAGGAATACGGGGAGACGTCGGAGCTGCGAATCTAGCGCAACTTCCTTGGCGCCGGGAGCAGTGGAATTGACCAACGCCTTCCCGAGCCACTAGGTTAACCCATTGTCACGCATGCAGTTGTGTCGTATCCCTCGCGAATGTCCATGAGCGCCGCACGCGAAAACCTGTTGGCGCTACCCCTGGAGCTCGCACGTGAGCGCCTGACCCGGTTCATGGAAGAGCGCGGGGAGCCGCGCTACCGGGTTGGCCAGGCCTTCCGGCGCCTCTGGGCCGAGCCGGTGCGTCGCTTCGAGGAGATCACCGAGCTCCCCGCGGCGTTGCGGGCCGCGCTCGACGAGGCGTTCGAGCTCCCGGGGCTCGACCTGGTGGCCGAGCAGGCGTCGGTGGACGGCACCCGCAAGTTCCTCTTTCGCCTGGCCGATGGTCAGGCCATCGAGACGGTGGCCATTCCCGATGGGGACCGCCTGACCTTCTGCATCTCGTCGCAGGCCGGGTGCGCCCTGCAGTGCGCCTTCTGCGCGACCGGGGTCATGGGCTTCGCCCGCAACCTCGGGATCCATGAGGTCGCTGGCCAGGTGCGCGAGCTCGCCCTGCTCGACCCGCCGCTGCGCGCGACCAACATCGTGTTCATGGGCATGGGCGAGCCACTCATGAACTGGGACGCCGTCGCCGGGACCCTGACGATCCTGAACAGTCGCGACGGCTTCGGCATCGGGGCGCGCCACATCACGGTCTCCACCGTGGGCGTCCTCCCCGGCATCGTCGCGTTAGGCGAGCGGCCGGAGCAATTCCGGCTCGCGATCTCCATCCACGCGCCCAACGACGCGCTCCGTCGCTCGTTGATGCCGATCAACGTGAAGTATCCGCTCGCGGAGGTCATCGCCGCGGCCCGCAACTTCGACCGGCGCGTGACCTTCGAGTACGTCATGCTCGGCGGGGTGAACGACCAGGCGACCCATGCCACCGAGCTGGCCCGCCTGGCGCGCGACTGCGGGGCCTTCGTCAACCTCATTCCGCTGCACCCCGGGGGCGCCGGGGGATTCCGGCCGTCCACACCCAGCGAGATGCGCGACTTCGCGGCGCTGCTGCGTCGCGCCGGTGTTGAGGTGGCGATCCGTCGGAGCCGCGGCATGGACATCGCGGCGGCCTGCGGCCAGCTACGGGTTGAACGGTTGCGGCGGCGGGCGCCAGTCGGCGCCGATCAGGATGGTCAGGTCCACGTAGCGCCCGGAGTCGGGCCGAGTCTCGACCCCGGCCCCGCCTAACGCACGCGCCGCGAGGCGCGCCCACTCCGGGTGGCCCGTGCGGTCGATCACCAGGTTGGTCGCCCGACGCGCATCGTCCCCCGTGAATCGCACGACGTCGAACCCGGCGTCTCGCAGCACAAAGGTCGCGCGACGCGCCAACCCGCGAACCTCCGAGGCGTTGAGCACCTCGACACGAATGCGCGTCCCCTCGGGGACCACGCGCGTCACCACCGCCGCCGGGGCGGCGCGATCGCGCGACCACCACCAGCCGGCGCCGGCCAGCACGACCGCGGCCACGAGGCCGCCGAGGATCAACGGACGGCGTTCCACAGCGCAATCGTCTGGGGAAACAGGGGCTTGCCGTCACGCAACGACGATTCCAGGCGCCATTGCACGACGCGACGCAGGCACGCCGTGAACTCGTGCGGCACGCGCGCGCGAAGGGCCGCGCGTTCCTCGGTCGCAAAGGAACGACCGGGCTCGAGGAAGTCCGCCAGGTACAGCGCGTGGCCGACCCGGCTCCAGCTGCCGCTGCCTAACGTGTGCCACCGGATGGCGTCCAGGACCTCCGCGCGCTGCTCCCCCTCGGCGGCAAGGCGCGCGGCGGCGGCGGGGCCGTGCTGGGCGTGGATCGGGAGCGAGGCCTGCGGCCCGACCCACGGGCGGAGCTCCTCCTCCCCCGCGTCGCGGAGGGCATCGTGCCATCGCCCGGCGTCGTGCCACGCGGCGGACTCCGACGCCGACAGTGACATCTCGGTGGCCCAGGTGTCGAGCAGTGTCGTCACGCGCTCGATGTGCGCGCGCCGACGGGGACTGACCACGGCCCAAGAGGGGAGGAAGCTGGCACGGACGGACGGGAGATCTGGGGACGACACAGCGGGGGTGCTCGGGCGTCGGAAGGTCTCTACCTCACCCGAGGCGCGTCAACTGCCGCGTCAACTCGGCGAGCGACCCCGCGAGGTTGCGAAGGTCTTGCGACGTGGATTCGAGTTCCCCGAGCGCACGGGCCTGCGCGACGGCCGCCTGGCTCACCTGCCCCGCCCCCCGTGCGTTCTCCTGCGAGATCGACGCGATGCGCTCCACGCGGGCGCGCACGTGGGCCACGCTTCCCTCCTGCGTGCGCGAGACGTCGGCGATCTGGCGAATGCCGACCGTGGCGTGATCGACGGCATCGCGGATGGCGGCCAGGGCCTGGTGCGCGGCCCCGGACAACGACTCCACATCTCCCACCAGCTCGCGGCCACGTTCCATCTGGCGACTGGCGCGCTGCACCTGCTCGCCCAGTGAGACCACCAGCTGCGTGACGTCGTCCGAGGCTCGCGCACTCTGCTCCGCCAATCGACGGATCTCGTCGGCGACTACGGCGAAGCCACGCCCCTGCTCGCCGGCGCGCGCCGCCTCGATCGCGGCGTTCAGCGCCAGGAGGTTGGTCTGCTCGGCCAGGTCCCGAATGAGGGCGAGAAACGAGGTGGCGCGCTTGGCCTGTTCGGTGAGGTCGCTCAGGACGCCCGTGCTGTCACTGACGAAGCCCTTGGCCTCATCCAGCCGGGCGAGGGCGTCCCCGACCGTGGTGCGATGCGCATCGGCGAGGGTGGCCGCCCGCTCGGACGCCGCCGCGGCCCCCGAGGCATCGGCGGCGATCCGCGTGGTGCCGGCGTGCAGTGCCTCCACGGCGGAGTGACTGGCCCCGATCTGGTCGCTCTCCTCGGTGATGGATCGCGTCATTGCCGCAGCGAGCCGTGCCACCGACTCGCCCTCGTGGCGCATGTCCCGGGCCGTTTGCGTGAGGGCCTGCACCTGGTGCTCGAGGCGTGCGACGGAATCCACCAGGGGCCGACGCAGGTCCTGGATCTGCAGGATCGTCGCCACGTGCCCCGCGAGGCGCTCGATCAGCGCGACATCCTTCGCGCTGTAGATGTCGCGCTTCTGGTGATGCACTTCCACGATGCCGAGGGTCCGGTCGCCGAAGCGCAACGGGGCGATGATCACGCTGCGCACCCCGGCCTGCACCAGGTGCTCCGTGCGCGTGTCATGCGCAGTGTCGGGCACCAGGCGTGCACCGGTGGCCGCAAGGACATCGCGCTGGAGCGGATCAGGCGACGATGGTCCGGCCAGGGCGGCCCCATTCGAGGCGAAGAGGTGATGCATCAACCCCTCTTCCCAGCGATACACGTGCAGCGCGCGCCAGTCGACCAGTCGGTGTGCCACCGTGCTCGCATGCTGGAGCGCGTCGGCCAGCGCGGCGTCGCTGCGGATCGCCCGCTCGATCTCGTGCACGACGTTCAATTCTTCGGCCTCGATCGCCTCCTGCACCATGCGCCGGAACAGGAGCACGGCGAACGTCACGGCGGCACCGACCACCGTCCACCCGAGGGGACCGACCTCCTGCACGGTGAACGCCGCCACCAGCGCCCC
>JAEUJL010000565.1 GCA_016794835.1 Gemmatimonadota bacterium
GGCGGCGGCCGTGCCGCGGCGCTCGCGCCCGCGTTTGACGGTGGGCGGCGCGGTGGGCATCTTCGCCACATCCTGCGATATCGACCCACCCTCCCGCCTTGTCCATGTCACGCCGATTCACCGTCCTGACCCTGTCGAGCCTGGCGACCGCCGCCGTGGCGATCGCCCAACCCGCTCCCCATGCGCGCATCCAGGAGGTGATGAACCGGCCCGAGTTCACGCACGCCCACTGGGGGATGGAGTTCTACGACATCGCCAGCGGCAAGGTGCTGATGTCCCACAACGGCGATCGCCTGTTTGTCCCGGGGTCGACCACGAAGGTGGTGACGATGGCGACGGCGATGCAGACGTTAGGCGCCGACCATCGCTTCCGGACGCGCGTGTATCGCACGGGCCCGGTGCGCAACGGGATCGTCCAGGGCGACCTGGTGCTCGTGGCCTCCGGGGACCCGAACATCTCCAACCGGGTGCGCGAGGGTGATCGCTACGCCTTCATCGACCAGGACCACTCGTACAGTGGCCAGCCGCTGCCCGGCGACCCGTTGCTGACCCTTCGCCAGATGGCGCAGCAGGTGGTGGCGAAGGGGATTCGCGGGGTCACCGGCCAGGTGATCGTGGACGCGTCCCTCTTTCGCGAGGGCGCCCGCGAACTCGGCACGCGCGTGGTGCTGTCCCCCATGGTCGTGAACGACAACGTGATCGACCTCGTGGTCACCCCCGGGCGACGCGCCGGGGAGCCGGCCACCGTCACGGTGTCGCCCAAGACGTCGCTGCTCACGGTGCAGGCGTATCTCACGACGACCGATTCGGGAACCGCGCCGGCCGTCCGGATGGTGGAGGACAGCACCAACAAGGACCGGCGCTTCCTCGTGATCAGTGGCTCGGTGCCCGTGGGGCCGCCGAGCAACCCGCGGTGGGTCGTTCCCTCACCGTCCCGCTTTGGCGAGATCACCTTCGCCGAGGTGCTGAACGACGCTGGCGTCGCGGCGATCCCGCGCCTGGGCTCGCGCGCGGTGGATGCGACGGCCCTCGCGGCCCGGTACGCGGATTCCCTGCTGGTGGCCGAGCATGTGTCGCTGCCGCTGTCGAAGGAAGCCGTCGTGCTGCTCAAGACCTCGCAGAACCTGCACGCGAGCAACTTTCCCCTGATCCTGGGCGCGCTCAAGGGCGACATGGGACGCAACGGCTTCGACATCGCGCGTGAGTGGCTGGTGAGCGAAGGGCTCGACCTGAACGGGGCCGTGCAAGGCGATGGCGCCGGCGGCGACGCCTACTTTGCGCCGCGCTTCATGTCGCGGCTGCTCGCGAAGGTCTGGACCAAGCCGTGGGCGCAGGAGTTCAAGGCCGCGATGCCCACGCTGGGGAAGGACGGCACCCTGGCCGCGATCCAGGTGAACAGTCCCGGGGCCGGGAAGGTCTTCGCCAAGACCGGGACCTATGGCTCGTACGATCCGCTGAACCGCCGCCAGCTCATCCACGGCAAGGGGCTGGCGGGGTACTTCACGTCCAAGGGCGGCCGGGAGATCGCCTTTGCGATCTACGTGAACAACGTCTCGGTGGCGCAGGGCGATCCCGCGATTGTTGCGGGTCAGGCGTTAGGCGAGATCGCGTCGATCGCGTGGGAGGTGGTGAAGTAGGCGCGAGGCGGCACGGGTCAGGGGGCGTTCGGGGCGCGGGGAGCAGACCGCACCGGACGCCCCGGCCGCGCCGCCTCCACCAGGCGTCCATCACGCACCACGAATGTCCCGTTCACAAGCACGTGCGGGATTCCCTCCGAGGTGAGCATCGGTTCGGTAAAGGTCGAGCGGTCGCGCACGGTCGCCGGATCGAACATCGTGAGGTCGGCGAAGGCTCCCGGGGCGATCCGCCCGCGCTTCGCCATGTCGGGGGCGAACGATTCGAGCCGTCGGGCGGGGAGGATGGTCATCTTCGCCAGCGCGTCCATCAGGGAGAGGGCCTTTCGCTCCCGCACGTAGTGGCCGAGGATGCGCGCATAGGTGCCGGCGCCGCGTGGATGTCCCGTGCCATTGATGAACGGCACGCCATCACTGGCGATGATCACGCCGGGATGGGTGATGGCCCGATCGACGTTCTCCTCCTTCATCATGTGGATCACCACCCAGCCACCTTGCTTGCGGTACTTGGCAAAGGTCTGCGCCGTGAGGCGCTCGCCCGTGAGTGGCCAGGCAAGGTCACCAAAGTCGACCCGCAGGTTGGCCTGCCATCCCGGGTTGAACATCGCGGACTCGAGTCGCGTCGAGCCGGCGGTGTAGGGATACGCCTCCGTGGTCACGTCGAGCCCGGCGGTGCGCGCGGAGTCGAGCAGGGCCAGGGAGAGGGGCAGGTCGCCTAACGATGAGCTGTTGACGTGCACCACGTGCAGCGACGCCCCGACCGTGGCGGCAATCTCCACGACCTCGCGGATCGGGGCGACGCCAAAGGCGCGCGTGTGGACAAAGGCAGGGACGCGGTGCCGCGCGGCCACGGCAAAGAGTCGCTCGATCTCCTCGCGCGTTGCGGCCGGCGAGTAGTTGATCCCGAATCCCAGCCCCAGCCCTCCCTCGGCGAGGCCCTGGGTCAACACGGCCTCGAGCTGGGCGATCTGTTCCGGCGTGGCGGGCTGGTTGGCGCCACCCGGCTGGGGGCCGAGCGCGACGATCGGCCCCGGGTTGGTGGCCCCATGGCCGATCGCAACGCCGGGGTGGAAGACACCAAAACGCGCCGGGCGATGACCGGCGGAAGCGCCGTAGTTGAGTGGCGCCTGGCCCTCCATCGACTGGTACCACAAAGCGACGGGTGATGCTCCGGCTTCCATGTCGAGGGCGGTGGTGACGCCGTCCCGCGCCTGGACCTGCATGTCACCGGTGGTCTGCCCGTGCGCGTGGAGGTCAATGAACCCCGGCGCGACCACGAGTCCCGTCGCGTCCACGGTGTCGCGCCCGGCCAGCGGCTCGCTGGAGATCACGCTGATCGTGTCCCCCATGATCCCGATGTGCCGCACCGCGTCGGTGGTCGTGGCCGGGTCCATCACCCGCCCGCCCGCGATGACGAGGTCGTAGGTCACAGGTTGCGTGCAGCCGGGCAGGGCGCAGGCCGCAACGAGGACGAGGCGCGCGAGGTTCCGGGTCATGGGCGGCGGGGAGACGAGGAGCGGCGGCCGCACCGGGAGGTGCGCGCCGTGCCCGGCCGTCCTGGCGGGGGCAGGGCGGGGCGAATATGGCCTCGGTGCCCGGCGGTCAACAGGAGCGAACGGGGAGAAGCCGGCCGGGCCCGCGACACCTGTCGGCACCGCACTGCCTGTTCGCTCGTGGCTCCCCGGCCCTAGCTTTCCTCGTCTCCTTGAACCGATCGCCATGCGCTCGCTCCTCCCGTACCTCCTCCTGTCGGCATCCGCCCTTGCCGCGCAAGCACCTCGGCAGTTCACCGACGCCGACTATGCCCGCGCCGAAAAATTCCTCGCGGCCGGCACGGCATCGTTGGTGTCCGGCGTCGCCGGCCGGGCGACCTGGCTCGCCGATGGGCGGTTCTATTATCGCGTGTCGACCCCGCAGGGGAACGCCTTCCAGCTGGTCGACGCGGCCCGGAAGACGAAGGCGCTCGCCTTCGACCATGCGCGGCTCGGGGCGGCACTGGCGGCGGCATCGGGGAGCCCGGTGGATGGCAACCGCCTCCCGTTCGCGACCTTTGACCTGTCGGCCGACAGCAAGGTGCTGAC
>JAEUJL010000638.1 GCA_016794835.1 Gemmatimonadota bacterium
GCCCCCCTCCTGGTCGATCCGGACGCGGTCGCCGAGGAGACGCCGGCGCCGCAACGCCACGCGGCGGCGACGGCCGGCGCCCTCGTGGTCCTCGCGACCCTCGCGCTGCTCTACACCCTGCACCTCGCCCGCGCGGTCCTCCTGCCGGTCGTGGTCGCCATCCTGCTCTCCTTCCTGCTGCGCGGGGCCGTCCGCTGGCTCAAGCGCCACCGCGTCAACGAACCGCTCGGCGCCGCCATCGTGGTGTTCGGCAGCACACTGCTCGTCGTTGGAGCGCTCGCCCTGCTCTCGGGCCCCGCGGGTGACTGGGCGGAGCGCGCCCCGGCCGCACTCGGGCAGGTCGAACGGAAGCTGCGCACCGTCATGGCGCCGATCATGCGCTGGGAAGCCACGGCGGCCCGGGTGGAGTCCATGGCGAGTGGGAGCGGCAAGGCGCCGGTCGCGGCGGCCGCACCGCGGACCGGATTCATGCTGCAGCTCTTTGGGGAAGCCGCCGACCTCATCGTCGCCAGTATCTCGGTGATCTTCCTGACCTACTTCCTGCTGGCGTCCGGCGACCTCTTCATGCGCAAGACCATGAAGGCGCTCCCGTGGCGGGCCGGATCCAGCGGGGTGCCACAGAAGATCTCGGATGAAGTGGAAGCCGCGGTGAGCGCCTACCTGCGCGTCTCCATGTTCATCAACATCGGCCTGGGGCTGGCGACCTGGGGGATCCTGGCCCAGCTCGGCATGCCCAACGCAGGACTGTGGGGGACCCTGGCCGGGCTGCTCAACGTGGTGCCGTATCTCGGTGCCATCGCCACCACGGGGATCCTGGCGGTAGCCGCGCTCACCGTGTTTGACAGCGTGGGATACGCCCTGCTCGTCCCCGGCGCCTACTTCATCCTGAACATGGTGGAGAGCAACATCGCCACGCCGTTGTTGCTCGGTCGCCACTTTCCGCTCAACCCGGTGGCGATCCTGGTGGGGGTGATGGGCTGGGGCTTCATCTGGGGGATTCCGGGCGCGATCCTCGCGGTTCCCCTGATGGTCACGCTCAAGATCCTGTGCGACCACATCCCGGCGCTTCGGACCGTGGGCGACTACCTGGGATCGTGATCCGGAGGAAGACATGAAGAAAGTCCAGGTCCAGGGCGTCCATCACATCACCATCGTCGGCTCCAACCGCCAGAGCGCCATCAACTTCTGGGAAGGGGTGCTCGGCATGCCGTTCATCTTCGAGCAACCCAACCTCGGGAAACCCGACGAGAACCACCTCTACTTCGACCCCGGTGACGGGCGCCTCCTGACCGTCTTCACGAACGAGTCGCGTGTCGACGCACAACGACCGGCACCGCGTGAGATCGGATGCGTCGATCACCTGGCTTTCAACGTGTCGCGCGCGACCTTCGCGCTGGCGCCGGATCGACTCACCGCGCACGGGATCGAGTGGTACGAACGCGACCGCGGCTTCATGAACTCGATCTACATGAAGGACCCGAACGGGCTCAAGGTCGAGATCGCCTGTTACAAGTTCGAGGTGCCCGACGGCTTCCGGGCGGCGGACGTGCTGATACAGGCACATCGCCTGCGTGTCGAGCGCGGGGATCACCACATCATGGACGAACACCTCGCGGACGCGATCGAGTCCCTGCTCGCTTCACGCGATCGCCTGCCGCACGACCCGCCCGACGTCACGGCCCCCTGAGGAACGTCGCCTTTCCGTAGACGTCCTGATACGCAACCGACGGGGACTGGTCACGCCATCGACACCTCCGGATCCGAGTCTTGCGGCTCCCGCAACGACCCACGATCACCGGAGATACCATGAGAAGGCTCGCCGCACTCGCGCTCTTCACCTCGGTCGGCGTCCTCGCCGCCTGCACGGATCCCCACAATTCCCTCGTCACGGATGAGCCGGTCGCGAGCTTCGACCTCGCCGCATCCCACGGAAGGTTTGGTGGACCGCCGAGCATCATCCCGTTCACGGGTGATGCGGCGTGCCTCGACAACGGGCAGATCCTGATGGACCCGACCGACGAGCCGTTCCAGCTCCCGGCCGGTTGGACGCAGAAGATCATCACCTTCGAAGACGACTTCCTGACGACCAACACGGAGGTGAACTTCGACATGCTGACGCTCAATGAGACGGGCCCCCACGCGGGGCGCTACCTCTATCGCACCCACGAAGTGGACGACTACGCGGCCCTCAGCCGCGTGGACCTGCTCACCGGCACGAGCACGTTGGTCGCCGAGCGTCAGGACTGGGAGTCGTTCGACGGCCTGGCCTGGACCCCGTGGGGCACCATCCTGATGGCCGAGGAAGTGATCACCGCGAGCTTCCGTGATCCGCAGTACCCCAACATCGTCCGCGGGTTGATCTACGAGTACAACCCCGCGACGGGCGACGTGAAGGCACTTCCCGCCGTTGGTGCGCGGTCCCACGAAGGATTGCGTTTCGACAGCCAGGGGAACCTGTACGGCATCTCCGAGTCGCGCGGGATTGCCAACGCCGGCAAGCCCGGCGAGTCGGGCGCCATCTTCAAGTTTGTCCCAACGCGCAAGGGTGACCTGTCCGCAGGCAAGCTCTACGCGCTCAAGGTCCGCAATGGCCAGACACGCACGGGCGAGGCGACCTGGGTGGAACTGAAGCTCGACCAGACGACCTTCGATTCCGACGCGGCCGCGCAGGCGGTGGGCGCGACGGGTTGGGATCGTCCGGAGGACATCGAGATCACCCGGCAGGGCAACTCGGACGTGATGTATGTTGGCGTCACCGAGAGCTCCAACCTGGCGAAGAACAACGGACTCGTGCTCAAGATCGTCCTGCGTTCCTCCACGTTTGCGGTCGTCAGCAACTACGTGCTCCCCGGCACGAACGTCCCGCATGAAGTGGCGGACCCCGTGTGGGGCTCCGATGCAGGATTGGGCTTCGATGACCCGGACAACGTCGAGGTGCTTCCCAACGGCGACGTCCTGATCAACGAGGATGACTCGCCGAGTGACACCTGGATCGCGCGCGGCAGCGGGCCGATGGCGACCACGGTGGTGGAGTTCTCGCGCCTGCTGGACTGTGGCGCCGAGACGACCGGGGTCTACTACGACAAGTTCCGCCGCATCCTGTACATGAACTCGCAGCACGCCGCCCTGCATGGCGGCCGCGACCTCACGGTGGCGATCTACCCGCCGAAGGGTCAGTAAGACGTTTCTCCGCTCCAAGGATGGGCCGGAGAGACGACGCTCCGGCCCGTCGGTACTCGGACCACCATCGCCGCGCCCTGTCCGTCTAACGCGACACAGCATCACCCTGCGCGGCGGCTCACATCCCGGCCGTCAGCACACCAATCGCTTCCACCTGGTGCAGCGCCGCCGGTGGAAGCGGCACGAGGAGCAGCGGGGCGGCGATCCCCAGGTCGACCTGGGTTGAACTATGCGCTCACCGGATTCTCGAACCAGTCACGCCACCACGCGCCCAGCGCCCGGCCTTCCGTCGGTACGACGCCGCTCCGCATCCGCTTCCTCCTCACCGTGTGTAGGGCATCGCCCGATGTACTGTTGCCCTCCACGCCAGGATCATCAGGAAGCTCCCTTCCGGAGGGACGTATGTGGTTCGCTCGCCGAGTTCATCCCTGGGTACTCGCCCTGACGGTCGCCATCCCGTGGACCGTGTCGGCACAGTGGCGCACGGAGCGGCCCGTTCACGAGAGGGTGGCAGTGGTCGTGGAAGGGCGAGTCCCAACTCCCCCGCCAACGGCCGTCAGCCCACGAGCGCTTGCAGCTGCCGACAGGACCATGTTGCGCGGCCCCGGGACGTCTTGGCCTGACTCCGTTGCCGCCGACACACCCTCGCGTCGTGGCCGGCACGCGAAGATCGGGGCGCTCGTTGGCGGCGGATTTGGTTTGGGTGTCGGGTTACTCCTCGGTGCCGCGAGCGAAGGCCTGAATGCTGACGGGCCTGACGGGGGCAAGATTATCGTCGCGACGATCGGCAGCACGGCTCTTTTTGCCCTGATTGGGGCCGGCATCGGCGCCCTGTTTCCCTGAGACTTCAACCCTCACTCGTATGCGTCATGCGAGAGGTTCCTTGCGACTGAGTGCACGCGGGCTCGTTGCCGCGATGGCGCTGTCCTTGCCGGTGATCATCGGCGTGTGTCTACTGGCCTTCGCAACCGTCGCCAGCGCCCAGCCCGTCGTCACGCCCGGTGCGCGCATACGCCTCGTGCAAACTGATTCCAGAACCGTGGCGCACGTTGGGACGTTCGTGCGACTCAGCGGAGATACGCTGGCACTTCAGGACAAGCTCGGCGTCGTCCGCACCCTCCCCATGACAGGGTACAGGGTCGAGGTTGGAGGCGGCCTCCACCGGCACGTGGGTACTGGCGCCCTGCTCGGTGCGGGGGTCGGCCTGGCTGCCGGCTTCGTGTTCGTCACCAGCTTTGACAACTCCGTGCCCTGCGGGAGCAACGCCAGTGGGGATTGTGTGGTGCGAGAAGCTGGAGAAGCTCTTGCCATGGGGTTTGTGGTCGTCGGCGCAGGAGCCGGGGCGATCATCGGCGCGATCATCGGCCTGGTGCCCCACGAGCGATGGACACCGGCGGTCCTTCAGCCGCAGGTGAGTTTCTCACCGAACCATGCTGGATGGCGCCTGGGTTTCAAGTTGACGCTCTGAACTTCCCCGGAGCGGCCGGTCACGCGGGAGACTCCGGAGGTTGTTGCCGCTCGTAACAGGTGTTCTCTGCGCCCGTCGTGCGGGCGGGCGCTCCCGGTCGCTCAGTCGACGCGCGCGACTCAATACGTCACAGTCCGATGCCCGTTGACTGCGGCGAACATCCCTGCCGTCAGAACGCCGAGTGCTCCCACCTGGTGCAGCGCCGCCAGCGGAATCGGTACGAGGAGCAGGAGCGTGGCGATTCCCAAGGCGACCTGAAGGGCGGCCGCGGCCGCCACCCACCGCCACGCCCGCAACGCCACCTCGCTCCCTCGCACCCCACGGACCCACCACGCGCCGAATGCGACGACCAGGGTGGTGACCGCCAACACGCGATGGTTGAACTGCGCGCTCACCGGGTTCTCGAACCAGTCACGCCACCACACACCCATTGCCCCGTATTCAGCTGGCACGATGGCGCTCCCCATCAGCGGGAACTCGTTGTACACATGCCCCGCATCGAGCCCGGCGACAAAGCCGCCGGAGAGGATCGTGATCCCCGCCAGCACGGCCACCGCCACGCCTAACCGATCTACAGCGCGGGTATGAGCGCGCAGGGTCATCGCCGTCCACGTGGCGATCAGGTAGATCATCAGGGCGACACCCAGGTGCGCGACGAGTCGATACGGACTCACGTCGGTACGTCCGCTCAGCCCGCTCTGCACCATGTACCAACCCAACACCCCCTGTGCGGCGACGAGGATGGGGAGGTTCGCCAGCCGCAACTGCAACGCGGGCCGGATCTGTCGTCGCATCAGCAGCACAAAGAACGGGACGGCGATCACGAGCCCGACGAGCCGCGCCAGGATCCGGTGGACCCACTCCCACCAATACAACGCCTTGAACGCAGCGAGGGTGATGCCACGATGGACGGTCTGCGCCTCAGGGATCTGCCGGTAGGCCTCGAAGGCACTCGTCCAATCGGTCTCCGACAATGGTGGCACCACGCCAGACACCGGACGCCACTCGGTGATCGAGAGCCCGCTCTCGGTGAGGCGCGTGATCCCGCCGACCACGAGCGCGACGACGACGCACACGGCCGTCGCGACCAGCCATCGATGGACCGCGCGGTCACCACCCGCGACCGCCACGTCCTCGATATCTCGCGTCCTCGCCTCCATCGACCCCACATGGGGAGCACCAATCGCCGTCATGGAATACCTCCATTCGTCAGGATCAGTCGTCGCTGCTCATTGGCGTAGGTGACCATCACCACACGCCCCGCGACGAATCGCGTGGTCTGGTCGAGTTCCAGGCGGCCGGGAAGGGCCTCGGCCGCGCGACGCCTCCGTTCATCTGTTTCCCGCTGCGCCCGGTCACCCAGCGCGCCAACATCCGTCGCACTTGTGTCGCGTGGGGCCGCCGTGCTGTCGATCCGCGCGAGGGAGACGCGCACGGGCTGAGATCCTGGCGGCACCTGCACCTCGCGCAGCAGGTGGATCGGGCGATCATTGCGCAATCCGCCACCGCGCACCGTGTCACTCAACACTGTTCCATCTCCCACCCGCACCGTCAACAGGTATGAGGCAAACCGCCCGCTGCACTCGGTACGCAATCGCATGTGCACCGGTCGCGCCGCCAACTCGGCGTCCGACAACTCGCGGCACACCTCCACACGTTCCGGGCGCGCGCTCCAGCTCAGGCGCAACACCGCGTGCGGCACGGCCGCTCCATGCGGCACCAGGGAGAGGGAGCGCAGCGCGACCAGGCCGGTGAGCCCAGCAGCGACACCGATGACGCGGATGACAAGGCTCCTCATGAGGGTACACCCGCCGCGCTCACCGGTGGCTCGCAGATGACCTCGACGTCGTCCGATGCGTTGACGCCAGGCGGCTCCAACGCTGCCACACGCCGCTGGAACTCCGCGAACGCGGCGAGCGTGCCCGGGAGGTCACCGATCGCCATCGTCGCCGCCGCAACACGCCGCTTGTCCACACGCGCCTGCAGTTCAGCCTCCCGGTCGTGGAAGAGGCGTTGTTCCAGCCATTTCGGTCCCTCGCGTCCGCGACAGTCCCGGGGAGGACACGAGAAGGTGATCACCCCGGCCGCGCCGCCACGCAGGGCCAGCTCAACGACGGAGCTGTGGACATTGCCGGTGCAGGGGACGGGATAGAGCGTCGC
>JAEUJL010000641.1 GCA_016794835.1 Gemmatimonadota bacterium
AGTTGATGGGGGCCGCCGCATGAGCCTGGCCATCGAGGTCCGCGACCTCACCCGCCGCTTCGGCGACTTCACGGCCGTGGACGCGATCTCCGTGGACGTGCGCGCCGGCGAGGTCTTCGGCTTCCTCGGCGCCAATGGCGCGGGCAAGACCACGGCGATCCGGATGCTCATCGGGTTGCTTGCCCCGACATCCGGGACGGCGCGCGTGGCCGGGTTCGATGTGCTTACGCAATCCGAGGAGGTGCGGCGCAACATCGGGTACATGAGCCAGCGATTCTCGTTGTATGACGACCTGACCGTGGCCGAGAACATCACGCTGTACGGTGGCATCTATGGCCTGGATGATGCCACCATCGAGGAGCGCCTGGGGGCCATGCTGGACGCCCTCGATCTCTCCACCGCCCGTCGATCGATGGTGCGGTCGCTCCCGCTCGGCTGGAAGCAGAAGCTCGCCTTCTCCGTGGCCATGCTGCATCGCCCGCGCGTGGTCTTTCTCGACGAACCCACCGGCGGCGTCGACCCGATCACGCGTCGCCAGTTCTGGGAGATGATCTACGCGGCGGCCGCCAATGGGACGACCGTGTTCGCCACGACGCACTACATGGATGAAGCCGAGTACTGCGACCGGCTCTCGATCATGGTGGATGGGCGGATCGCCGCGATGGGCACCCCCGCCGAACTCAAGGCGGAGTACCGTGCGCCCAGCCTGGACGAGGTGTTCGTGCGGCTTGCACGTCCCGCCGCATGACGCGACCACGGGGCGGTCGGATGCGGGCGCTGCGCGCCTTTGTGGTCAAGGAGCTCTGGCACATCCTGCGCGACCGCCAGACCCTGGTCATCCTGCTGTTGATGCCACTGGCGCAGGTGGTGCTCTTCGGCTTTGCCATCCGCACCGACGTGACCGACATTCGCATCGCGATCGTGGACGAGGCGAAGGATCCCGTGAGCCAGGCCCTGGCGTCCCGGTTCGCCGGTAACTATCGCTTTCGAGTGGTGGCCAGCGGCTCGAGCATGCGCATCCTTGAGCCACTGTTCAGGCGGGGGGATCTCGATGTCGCACTGGTCATTCCCTCGGGCATCGCGAGCGACCTGGCCGCCGGCTCGCCCGCACGGCTCCAGCTGATCTCGGACGCGTCCAACCCGAATACCGGGAGCACGATGCAGACCTACGCCGGCGCGGTGATCGCCAGCTGGCAGGCCGAGCTGCCGGGGGCGCGCGCGGCGGTCCAGGTCGTTCCGCAGGTTCGCATGCGCTTCAACCCAACGCTGGAAAGCGTCAACCTGTTCGTGCCCGGATTGATCGCGCTGGTGTTGACCCTCGTCACCGCGCTGATGACGGCCATCTCGCTGTCGCGCGAGATGGAGCGCGGGACCCTCGAGGTGCTGCTCGTGTCGCCGTTGCACCCTTGGCAGATCATCCTTGGCAAGGTCGCACCGTACCTGCTCCTCGCCTTTGCCAACGTGGTCACCGCGTTGCTCGCGGCCTGGATCGTGTTCCGGGTGCCGTTGCGCGGGAGCCTGGTGCTCCTGTTGGCGGCCAGCATGCTCTACTCGCTCGTTGGCCTCGCGCTCGGCGTGCTCATTGCCGCCCGCACCGGCTCGCAGCGCACCGCGATGATTGGCGCCATGCTCGTGACGATGCTGCCCAGCACGTTGCTGTCGGGGATGATCTTCCCAATCGCCAGCCTCCCAACCCCGCTGCAGGTCGTGTCCAACGTCGTTCCCGCGCGGTGGTTCATCGTCGTGGTGCGCGGCATCATGCTCAAGGGCGCCGAGGTGGTGCACCTGTGGCAGGAGCTGGCGATCCTCACGGCGATCTTCGTGGTCCTGCTGGTGGCCGCCACGCGGTCGTTCAAGGAGCGCCTCGCCTGATGCGTACGCTGCGCTTCCTCCTGAAGAAGGAGTTCCTGCAGATCCTGCGGGATCCGGCCCTGGTGCGGATGTTGTTCATGATCCCCATCGTGCAGCTGCTGATCCTCTCCAACGCGGCCACCTTCGAGGTCAAACGGTCGCGGATGCACGTGGTGGACCAGGATCACACCGCGCGCTCCCGCGGGGTCGTGCAGCGGCTCGTCGCCTCAGGGCGGTTTGTGGCGTCGGAGGCGTCGGGCAGCGTCGCGCGCGGGGACGACGCCCTGATGCGCCGCAACGTCGAGATGATCCTCGTCATTCCTGCCGGGTTCGAGCGCGACCTCGTGCGCACGAAGGCCGGGCAGGTACAGCTGCTGCTGAACGCCGAGGATGGCGCGGCGGCCGGTGTCACCTCGGCGTATGCGCGCGACATCCTCGCGCGGTATGCCGCGGAGCTTGCCGTGCAGCTCACCCCGGTCACCGCGATGGCGGGCGCGCGGGCGGAGGCGCCCCCGGGGCGCGGGGTCCCTCGTGTGGAGGTGCGCACCCGCGGGTGGTACAACCCGGAGATGGACTACCGCCACTACATGGTGCCGGGGATCCTGGTGCAGCTGCTGACCATCGTTGGGACGCTGCTCACCGCAATGAATGTCGTGCGGGAAAAGGAGGCCGGGACCCTCGAGCAGCTCAACGTGACGCCGATCCCGCGCGCGACCTTCATTGCGGCGAAGCTCATCCCGCTCTGGGTGATCGCGATGGTCGTGCTCTCCATCGGCCTCGTGGTCGGACGGCTGGCCTTCTCGGTCCCGATGCTCGGCCCTCTTTGGCTGGTCTTCGCCGGGGCGGCGCTCTACCTGTTCGCCGCGCTCGGCATCGGGCTCTGGATCTCCGCCGTCACGGAGACGCAGCAGCAGGCCATGTTCGTGAACTTCGCCATGCTCATGGTCTATCTATTGATGAGCGGGCTGTTCACCCCGGTCGCTTCGATGCCCCACTGGGCGCAATGGATCGCCCGCTTGAACCCGATGATGCACTTCATCGCCCTCATGCGCGGGGTGATGCTCCGCGGGGCCGGCCCCCTGGACGTCCTCCCGCAGCTCGGCGTGCTGGCGGTCGCAGCCGTCCTGGTCCTGTCGATCGCCGTCTGGCGGTACCAGAAGCGGGCCAGCTAGCCGAATCGGCGGGCCGACGCCCCCTAAAGACGTGGTCCCCTGCTTGCACTAGGGCGGGGAGATGGCGGCTCCCCCGGTCACAGTGGCCGAACCCGGGCGTCGGGAAGTTCCATCTAGCTTCATAAACACATTCAACATACCGTTGGACCACGTTCGTGACGCGGGTCACGGATGGCGCGCCGCGCCCCGGATCCGCAGGGACCCGAAGCCCATAACCCCATGAGAATCATCAGTTTACTCACCGGATCGCTCCTGCTGGCGAGCCAGGCGCTCGCGCAGCAGAAGACGGTGTCCGGACGCGTCACCGGCGAGGATGGAGGCCCCCTGCAGGGGGTCCAGGTCCTGGTCCGCGGGACCAACACCGGTGGCCTGACCAACGCCGACGGGCGCTACGCCGTCCGGGCCAACGTCGGGCAGATCATCCAGTACCGCCTGTTGGGCCTCGCCCCGGAAGAGCGCACGGTCGGCGCCGAGGACGTGATCAACGTCCAGATGAAGAAGGTGGCGACCCAGCTCGATGCCGTCGTGGTGTCCGCCCTCGGCCAGACCGCCGTGCAGCGATCGCTCGGGACGTCGCAGCAGAGCGTGGACGGTGGGGCCATTGCCTCGACGCAGCGCGAGAACTTCATCAATGCGCTGCAAGGGCGGGTCGCGGGCGTCGAGGTGACGAGCTCGTCCGGCGTCCCCGGTGCCTCCAGCTCGATCACGATCCGCGGCGTCAGCTCCATCAGCAGCTCCAACCAGCCGCTGATGATCGTCGACGGGTTGCCGCTCGACAACAAGACGTTGAACACCAACGTCCTCGCCTCCGACGCGCCCGGCTCGGGATTCGCGTTCAGCAATCGCGGCATCGACTTCACGAACCGCGCGGCCGACCTGAACCCGAACGACATCGAGACCCTCGTCGTGCTCAAGGGGCCGGAAGCGTCGGCCCTGTACGGGATCGACGCGGCCAACGGCGCGATCGTCATCACGACGAAGCGCGGCCGCGCCGGCACCGGCGGGCTGGAGTACAGCACGAGCATGCGGATCGAGACCACGCGGTCCGAGCCCGAGGTGCAGCGCACCTATGGACCGACCACGGTCGGCTCGTCCGGCCTCCTCGGCTCCTTCTTCTACTTTGGGGCGCCCTACCCGTCGGGCACGACGTTCTTCAACAACGTCGACGGCTTCTTCCGCACGGCGCTCACCCAGAAGCACAACCTCGCCTTCAGTGGCGCGGCGGGCGACAACCGGATCAACTATCGGCTCGCCTTCTCCGGTGACAACCAGCAGGGGGTCATCCCCAACTCCGACTTCCGGCGGCTGAATGCCACCGGCGCCTCGCAGGCCCAGGTGAACAACTGGCTCCGCGCGGACCTCTCGATGCAGTACACCGTGGGTGACAACACCCAGCCCTGGAAGGGCGACTTCGGCCCGCTGCTCGGGCTGCTGGCCTGGCCGGGGACGGATAACGCCAAGGACTGGCAGACCGCGGCCGGCAGCCGCCGGCGCCTGACGACCCTCGCGGCGACGGGTGAGATCGACAACCCGTACTTCAACGTCGAGCGCAACCTCAACACCGCGCGCAACAGCCGCCTCTTTGCCAACGCGGGCTTCATCCTCACCCCGTTCAGCTGGGGCAGCCTCAAGTCCAACCTCGGCCTCGATGGCTACACCACCGAGAACCGGATCCTCCGGCACCCGGAGAGCGCCCTCGGGAACTCGAACAACGGCATCCTGGACGAGGCCAACGACGTCGTGCGCAACCTCAACGCGCAGACGCTGCTCAACATCAACTCCCGCCAGATCTGGGGCGACCTCTCGATCAGCGGCCTGGTCGGCAACCAGGTCAGCGACTTCCGCTCGACGACGAACGCCCTGCTCGGTCGCGACTTCCTGGACCCGAACTTCGTCTCGATCAACAACACGAACCTCCGCACCAACCGCACGACGCTCTCCCAGCGTCGCCTGGTGAGCGCGTTTGGCCAGGCCACGCTGAACTACGCCGACTACCTGTACGTGAACGTCACGGGGCGCAACGACTGGACCTCCACCATCCCGGTCGAGCGCAACTCGTTCTTCTACCCCTCGATCTCGACGAGCTTCGTCTTCTCCGATGCCTTCGAGTCGGTCGGCAAGTTCATGACCGGCAAGTTGCGCGCGGCCTACGCCGAGGTGGGCAAGGACGCGCGGCCGTACGCCTATCGCCCGTCGCTGGAGTTCAAGACGACCTCGTTCGGCGGTTACGGCTACGGCTTCACGGGGCCCAACCTCGACCTCAAGCCGGAGTTCGCGCGCTCCTACGAGTTCGGGACCGAGCTGACCTTCTTCGACAACCGCCTCGGCCTGGACGTCACCACGTACTTCAAGCGCACCAAGGACCAGATCGTCAACGACATTCGCGGCTCGTACGGCACCGGCTTCATCCTGTTCAACCTCAACGGGGCCGAGACCGAGAACAAGGGCTGGGAAGTCACCCTGCGCGGCACCCCGCTGCAGCGCCGCGATTTCTCGTGGGACTTCATCGCCAACTTCGAGCGCGCACGCAGCAAGGTGCTCGCGCTGCCGAATGCGCTGCCCGAGTCGTACGTCTCGGACACCTGGCTCTATGGCAACATCCGCAACGGCGTGACCCCGGGCCAGTCCACGCGGTCGCTCACCGGGTTCTTCTACCTGCGCAACAACAACTGCGACCTGCTGATTGACCCCACCACGGGGCTCCCGATCCGCTCGGCGCTGTTCATCTCCGGCGCGTGCGGCGACAACAAGGGCTATGACCGCCAGCCGGACTTCACGGTCGGCCTCACGAACACGTTCACCTATCGCAAGCTCACGCTGAACTTCCTGCTGGACATCCGGAAGGGCGGCGACGTCTTCAACGGGACGGAGCACTTCCTCACCTCCCGCGGGCTCAGCACCCGCACGCTGGATCGCGAGACCCCGCGCGTGGTGCAGGGTGTGCTGCGCGACGGCAAGGAGAACAGCGCCACGCCGACGCGCAACAACATCGTGGTGATCCCCGCCGTCACCCCGCTCTTCTACACGGGGATCAGCGAGGAGCTGTTCATCGAGAAGGACATCAACTGGGTGCGCTTGCGCGACGTCACGCTGCGCTACGTGCTCCCCGGTCGCCTGCTGCGGGCGCGCGACTTGAGCGCGTTCCTCACGGCCACCGACCTCTTCCTCCTGACCAACTACTCGGGGCTGGACCCCATCGTCAACGGCAACACCGCCGCCGTGGGCGGGTCGGGGGCGGCGGGAATCGACGTCGGCAACTTCCCGATTCCCCGCGGCTTCAACTTCGGCTTCCAGGTGAGGTTCTAGATCATGCGACGCTCTCTTCGCGCGGCCGCGATCGGCCTGATGACCCTGTCCGCAGGGTGCAAGGAATTCCTCGATGTCAACGAAAACCCGAATGCGCCCCAGGTGGTGTCGGCCAACCTGTACCTCGCGCCGATGCTCCACTGGATGGTCTCGGCCCCGCAGTTCGACGGCCGCTTCATCGGGCGCTACACCCAGCAATGGTGCCTCTGCCAGGGCGTGACCGCCCTCTCGACCTGGGACCGGATGGGGTACGACCCCGGCAGTGACAACGGCGCGCAGCAGTGGCGCGAGGTCTATTGGACCCTCGGCCAGAACCTGGTCGACATGACGAACAAGGCCGAGGCCGAGCAGCGGTGGGACCTGCTCGGGGTCGCCAAGATCCTCAAGGCGTGGGGGTGGCAGGTGACCACCGACATGCACGGGGAGATCATCGTCAAGGAAGCGATCGACCAGTCGAAGTTCTTCTTCAACTACGACACGCAGGAGTACGCCTACCAGGAGATCCAGCGCCTGCTGACCGAGGCGATCACCCTCCTGCAGCGCACCGATGGCGCCGTGGATCCGGTGTACCTGGGTCGCACGGACAAGATCTACAATGGCGACCGCACCAAGTGGCTCAAGCTCGCGTATGGCATGCTCGCGCTCAACTTGAACCACTACAGCAACAAGTCCACCTACAAGCCGGCAGATGTCATTGCGGCGGTGGACAAGTCATTCGCCAGCAACGCCGACGACGCCCTCCTGGCCTATCCCGGCACCCAGAATGACGACACCAACTTCTGGGGACGCACGCGCGGGAACATCCAGGGGAACGCGAGCGGCTATCGCCAGACGCGCTTTGTCGTGGGGCTGATGGACGGCACCGTCTTCGGCGGTGTGGTGGATCCGCGCATGAGCCGGATGCTGGCGCCCGCGCCGGACGGCCAGTACCGCGGCCTCGACATCAACGTCGTGGGCTTTGGCGCGCTCACCGCGGCGCAGCAGCCGAACAACTTCCACGGCTACGCCGGGACGGGTGGCGTGGGCCTCCCGGGACGCTACCTCTTCGCCGACAAGGCGAAGGTCCCGGTGATGACCTACGCGCAGCTGCAGTTCATCAAGGCCGAGGCGGCGTATCGGGCGGGGGACAAGGCCACGGCCCTGGCCGCGTATCGCAATGCGATCATCGCCCATATCAATTGGGTGAACGAGCGCAACCTCGACAACAGCCAGACGCCGCTGCAGATCACCGCCGCGGAGCGGGACGCGTTCGTGGCGTCACCGGCGGTGGTGCCCACCACGCCGGCCGGGCTCACCCTCACCCACATCATGTCGCAGAAGTACATCGCGCAGTGGGCCTGGGGGCATAACGAGTTGTGGATGGACATGCGCCGCTACAACTACACGGACGTCGATCCCGCGAGTGGCCGGCAGGTGTACCCCGGGTTTGCTGCCCCCACCAACCTGTATCCGGACAACGGCGGCAAGATCGTGCACCGCATCCGCCCGCGGTTCAACTCCGAATACGTGTGGAACCGCGACGCCCTCGACAAGATCGGCGGGCTCGCGCTCGACTACCACACGAAGCCTGTCTGGATCACCCAACCGTGAACCGAGCCATGAACCGATATCGTGCCCTCCTCGTCCTGGCCGCCGGCGTGTTGCTCGCGTCGTGTGACAAGAACGCCGTCCAGGACATCACCGGCCCGGAGACGGGGACCCGGATCAAGTTCTTCAACTTCGGGGTCAATGCCCCGGGCGTGAACTTCTACGCCAACACCACCAAGATGACCGCGATCACCTCGGCCACCGGGTCCGAGTCCACCACCGGCGTCGCCTCGGGCGGCGTCGGCAACGGCGGGTTGTACTCGTCGATCGCGCCTGGGCAGTACTCGCTCGAAGGCAAGATCGCCGCCGCCACCGACAAGGACCTGGCCATCACCAAGGTCACGGCCACCCTGGCGGACGCCAAGGCGTACTCGTACTACATCAGCGGGATCTACAACACCACGACCAAGAGCGCCGATGGCTTCGTCGTGGAGGATCCCCTGCCGGCCGCGATCGACTTCACGCAGAGCAGCGTGCGCTTCGTGAATGCAATCTCCAACTCGCAGCCGATGGTCCTGTACGCCCGGAATACCACCACCGGGACCGAGGTCGCGATCGGTGGATCGGTCGCGTACAAGGCGGCCGGGGTCTTCACGAACCTCCCGCAGGCGAGCTACGACCTCTTCGTCCGCGCCCCGGGTTCCAGCACCAACCTGATCACGCGCACCGGCGTGTCGTTCAACAACGGGCGCATGTACACCATCGGCGCTCGTGG
>JAEUJL010000689.1 GCA_016794835.1 Gemmatimonadota bacterium
TTCATCGAGCCGTACCTGGCGCTGACCGAGGTGGCCATCGCGACGCTGAGCCGTGTCCGCGACGATCCCGCACGCTTCGCCCAGTACGCGCGGAACGCGTTCCTCCCGGTCCTTGCGGCGTCCCTGCCGGTCGCCGGCTTCCTGTTCGCCGAGCCGGTGGGTGTGATGCATGTGCTGTTTGGGGAGCGATGGGTGGCATCGGCGCCCATGCTCCGGTGGATTGCGCTGGCCGTGGCCATCGGCAGCATCGGACGGTTGGCCCAGTGGGTCTCGCTGGCCAGCGGCGGGGATGGTCCCCACCGCCAGCTGCGGTGGACGATGGTGACGACCCCGGTCTTCCTGGCGTGCGTGTTCGTGGGGGTCCGGTACGGCATGGTGGGGGTTGCCGTGGGTGTCGCGGTGGCCAACGCCCTCACCTCGCTGCCGGGGGTCCTGGTGCTCCTGGGTCCCACGCACGTGCGCGCGCGCGCGGTGCTCCCCGTGTGGCTCGTGCCGATGCTTGCGACCGCGTTGGCGGTGCTCGCGCTTCACCTTGCCGACGCACGGCTCCCCGATGCCGGCCAGCTGTGGGGCCTGCTCGTCCGTGGGTTCGCCTTCGTTGCGGTCTATCTGCTCGCATGGGCCGTGATTCCCGGTGGTCGGGCGATGCTGCGGGCGGCGCGTCCGGGTGGCGAGGGGGCGCTCGGGGGGTAGCTTGGGGCGTTGGCCAGACCCGTGCTTCCCCTGGAGTGCCTCATGCGTGGTTCCGTCCTGCTCCTCGCCTGCGCCGCGCCCGTCGTCCTCGGCGCCCAGGCTCGACCCATCGTTCCTGCCGCGGAGTATGGACGGTGGGAGACGCCGGGTCCCGCCGCGCTCTCACCCAACGGCTCGTGGTTCGCCTGGACGGTGAACCGGGTGGATGAGACGAGCGAGCTGCGCGTGCGCCGGTTGGACCGCGCCGCGCCGCAGGTCGTGGCGCAGGGGAGCGCGCCGGTGTTCAGCGCGAGCAGCGCCTGGTTGCTGTATACCGTGCAGCCCACGCCGGCGGAGCGAGAGAAGCTCGAGCGAGAGAAGAAGCCCGTGCGTGCGACGACCGGGCTGATGGAGCTGTCGAGCGGTGCCACGCGGGTGCTGGGGGCGTCCACGGCGGCGCGATTCAGCGCGGATGGGCGGTTCGTGGCCGTGCGCCTCCATCCCGTCGAGGCGTCGCGGCGGGATGCCGCCGACCTGCTGGTGCGCGACCTGGCCGCCGGGACCACGCAGGTGATCGGCAACGTCGCGACCTTCCAATGGAGCGACGCAGGGGCGCTGCTCGCGATGGCCCTCGAGACCGACGGCAACGCCGGCAACGGTGTCCAACTGTTGGAGGCAGCGACCGGGCGCCTGGTGACCCTGGCCTCGTCGACCGATCGTTACCGGGGTCTGTCGTGGCGCAAGGGCGCGGCGGACCTGGTCGTGTTGCGCAGCCAGGTGCAGGCCGGCTTTCGGGACACCTCCCATGTGGTGATGGCCTGGCGTGGACTCGGCGGCCCGTCGTCGGCCCCCCTGGTTCTGGATCCTGCCGCGGGGACCGCGGTGCCGCGTGAGATGCGCGTGGCGGAGACCCGTGTGCCGGAATGGTCGCGCGACGGCGCGTCGATCGTGCTCGGGCTCCGTCCGCGCGAGGCGCAGCGTGATACGGCTCGCGCCGGCACCGGCGCCCCCAAGCCATCGGACGTGCAGGTGTGGCATGCCAGCGATGTGCGGCCGATCCCGATGCAGAAGGTGCAGGATGCGCAGGACGCGCGACGGACCCTCGTCGCGGTGTGGTGGCCCGCTGAGGGCCGCGTGGTGCGCGTGCAGGACGACCTGATGGACCAGGTGACCCTGGCCGAGGACGGGCGGGTGGCCGTGGCGATTTCCACGGCACCGTATCCGTGGAACCAGATGTTCGGTCGCCGGCGCGTGGACGTCACGGCGATCGACCTGATGACCGGGCAGCGACGCCAGCTGGGCGATAGCGTGCGCTTTACCGGCGGCCTGAGTCCGCGCGGCACGTACTACGCCTTCTTTGCCGATGGGCGCTGGCGCATCGCGAAGACCGCCACGGGGGCCGTGGTGGCAGCCAACGCGCCGGGGGCAAACTTCCAGCAGCGGGACACCGACTCCCCGACCGACGAGTTCGGTCCATTCGGCTTTGGGGGCTGGACGTCGGATGAGCGCTGGCTCTATGTCTACGACAAGCATGACATCTGGCGCCTCGCCGCCGATGGGCAGTCCGCGACGCGCCTCACCAATGGAAGCGGTGACCGGCTGGTCCATCGTCTGGCGGTCGCGGCGCCGTTCGGGCGCGGGACGGCGATCGACGCCACCAAGCCCGTGTGGCTCCAGCTCTCGGGAGAATGGTCCAAGGAGAGTGGATATGCGCGCCTGCTGCCGAACGGGTCGGTGGAGCGCACCACGCTGGGATCGATGAATCATGCCAGCCTGCTCAGGGCCGACAGCGTCGAGACCGTCGCGTACGTGCGTGAGCGGTTCGATACCCCGCCGACCTGGTTGGTCACCGGTGCGGATCCCCGGAACGCGTCCGCGGTGGCGTCCTTCAATGCCTTCCACGGGGCGCAGGCGTGGGGTCGTGGCGAGTTGGTGGAGTTCACCAGTGACTCGGGTCGCCGCCAGCAGGGGGCCCTCTACTACCCGGCGAACTACGATCCGTCGAAGAAGTACCCGATGATCGTGAACACCTACGAGTTG
>JAEUJL010000713.1 GCA_016794835.1 Gemmatimonadota bacterium
AGCGCCGCCTCGGTGGCCAGCGCATAGCCATCCACCGCGATGTTGCTCATGGGTAGGCGCCGTGCCAGTGCCGTCGCCTCGTCCACGAGCTGGAGGGCGATGTCGAAGGCGGCGCCACCCTGCATGGCGCGTGCAACGGCCAGCGCCCCGGCGGCGTAGAGTCGTTCCGCCGGCAGCTCCTGGCGCGACGGCATCGTGCGGCTCTCCTCCAACGCCTGGACGGCGTCATCGAGCCGACCTTGCACCACCAGCACATGTCCGAGCTGGGCCAGGGCGAGGATCACACCCTGGAGTGAGTCTCGTGCCTTGCCCGACGTGACCACGGCGGCCGAGGCCGCGCGTGCCGACTCCAGCGCGCCGCGCATGAGGTGCACCGTGCCCAGGCTGTACGTGGACTCTTCCCAGCGCCGACGGTCGCCCACCTCATGGTAGATGTCCGCAGCGCGTTCGAGCGGCGCGCCCGCCGCTGCGGCATCGCCGCTCAGGAACGACACCATGCCGCGGATCTGTTCGACGTACCCCATGGCCGGCAAGTGGGCTGCCTCGCGCGCCACCTGCTCGGCACGCGCGAAGTACCGGTTGGCCGCGCGGGACATCCCGAACGCGTTGCGGAACACCGCCCCGACGTTGGCATTGGACACCGCGAGTTCGTAGGTCAGCGCGGGCCCGGCGCACGCACCCTCGGCGAGGTCGAGCGCCAGGAAATTCCCCGCCACCGCACCCATCAGGTTGCCGGTGAAGAAGTACGTCAGGATCATGGTGCTAATGGCGCCAGCCGCCTCGATGCGTTCGGCCTGGTCCGCCGGCGGCGTCTCACGCCGTGGCCTGAAGCGACGGACCCCTTCGCGCAGCAGCCCTGCCACCAGCAACGCACCCAGGCGCACGGGCGACTCCGGCAGCGGATGCCCCAGGAGCGCGAGGGCCTCCCGCAGGTGCGTCGCGGTGGACTGCATGTCATCCAGCGCGTACGTGGCGCGCCCGAGGCGTCGCAGCGCCCTCGCCCGGCGCAGTTGGTACTCGCCACGAGATGCCAGGTCCTCGTGGCTCGCCGCGAGGTACCGAAGCACCCGCGTGAAGTACCGTGCCGCTTCCTGATTGGCGAAGCTCTCCAGCGCCTGCTCCCCCGCCAGCTCCCCATACCGCAGGGCCTCGGCGGGTGACTCGGCGGCCTCCCAGTGATGGGCCAGGGCGGAGAGGTGGGGGGTGAGGTTGTCCCCGTGCGCCTGCTCCATCCAGTTGGCCACCGCGCGGTGCAGGTCGCGACGCTGGGCGTAGAGCAGCGATCCGTACACCACCTCGTGTGTCACCGCGTGCCGAAAGGCATGGGCGGGGACGTCGGCCACCGCGGCGATGATGTGCCGTTGGTCCAGTTCCTCCAATGACTGCGGCAGGCGATCCCGCTCCTGCGCCACGGGATAGACGGCATCAAGGGTGCGATCCAGGAAGCGACGGCCAATGACGCTGGCCACCTTGGCCGTCCGCTGCGCCGCCGGTGTCAGGCGGTCCAGTCGGCTGGTGACCAGTCCTTCGAGGGTCACCGGGAAGGCGGCTGCGGCGTCGTCGGTCACACCGTCGGCCATCCGGCAGCGTCGGCCGTCCACGACCAGCAGGCCGGCCTCCAGGAGGGCCTTGCTGAGTTCCTCGACAAACAAGGGATTGCCTTCGGCCCGGTCGGCGATGAGGCGCGCGACGGGGCTGGGCAGGGCATCGACCCCCAGGCGCTGGCAGGCGAGCGCCGCGACGTCCGGCGCACCCAGGGTCCGGAGCGCGAGGCGCACGAGGTGCGGGTCGGCGAGCAGGTCACGCACGTCGGCCGGCAGCTCGCTCCCGGCAAAGGCATCCGCCAGCGGCCGCGCGGCCAGCACCATGAGCGTGCCAATGCCCCGGCGTCTCAGCGCGGAGACCAGGCTCCACGACGCGGAGTCGAACCAGTGCACATCCTCGAGAACGAGCACGCGGGACCCCGGCGCGAGCTCGAGCAGGAGCCGCACGAGCAACTCCCTCGTGTTCTCGGCGCGGACGGCGGCGTCCATCTGGGCCGTCAGCGGTGTGGGAGCGAAGCCGAGGTCGCACACCGCCTCAAGCAATGGGACGCGGCTGGCGAGCGCGGGGTCGAGGGCCGCGATCCGGTCAAGCACCGCCGCTCGCTGGCGTTCCTGATCCCCCGTTGCGGTCACGCCCAGGAGCTGGGCGAATATCGGGCGCCAGGCGTGATACGGGCGTGATCGCTGAACGGCTTCCGCGGTCCCGATGTAGGTGGAAAGCCCCATCGCCGCGGCCCGTGCGGCGACGACGGTGGCCAGGCTACTCTTGCCGATGCCGGCCTCACCTTCCAGCAGCACGGTGTGACCCGTTCCCTGGCCCGCGGCATCGACGAGGGGCAGCAGGAGGCCGAGCTCCTCGTCGCGCCCGATCAACGTTGCGCCGACGCTGGTTGACCGCGACGCGACCACCTCGCGTCGCCCGCGGAGCGAGGCCACCGGCACCGGCTCGGCGCGGCCTCGCACGGTGGTCTCCACAAACTCGCCGAAGGAGTGGCGCACGGCCGCCCGCACCAGGGGCGACGCAGCGAGCGCTTCACCGGCGCGCGCGCGACCCAGCAATCGCGCAGCGAGGTTCACCGGGTCACCCATCACGCTATAACACCGGTGGGCGCGAGCCCCGCAGGCGCCCGCGAACACCTGCCCCATGGTCATGCCGATCTTCACGTCGCGCACCCCACCAGCGGACGCCGGGGGATCGAGGAGCGCCAAGGCTGCCGCGGACGCACGGTCGGCATCGTCCTCGTGCGCCAACGGGGCGCCAAAGGCCGCGTACAGGTTGCTGCCCTTGTCCCCCACCGTGAGCTGGATGATGTCGCCGCCGAGGTTGCTCACCGTGGCCTGCGCCCATCGCACGAACGCATCGAGGCGTTGGCCGGCCTCCGGATCCCGGTCCCAGTCGATCCCCTCAAAGCCGATGAACAGGGGGATGGCGGGACGGAGTTCACCGAGGAACCCCTCACCGGCCATGAGACGCTCGGCCACGGCCGGCAACACCCAGTCGCCGGCCGCCTCGAGCCACGCACCGCCGGGCAGCGGCGGCCAGGGGGCCGGGGCCGCGGGCGCCCGCAGCGACTCCACCACCCACAGGGCGTCGCCGGTGGGCAGGGTGTGACGCGGTGCCGTTTGCAGCAAACTACCGAGTGCAGCGCGGGTGGCGTCGTCGACGATCGTGTCCGAGGCGACCGCCACACGTTCGGCGGCGGCCACGCGCGCGAGGGTGTCGCCGGCCAGTGTGTCGAGCCGGCATCGCGCCGGATCGCCAGCCGCGAAGCGCCGCGCCGGGCCCGAGGTCACGCCCACCTTCAGGGCGAACGGCACCTTCGCGCCGGCGGGCGTGATCGTGGCGGGCCGCGCGCGCACCACCTCGTGCAGCCGCAACGCCGCGGTGACCGCACGGTGGGCGGCGAGGTCGAGCGCGCCGTCCGTGGCATCGAACCAGCAGGTGATGGCATCTCCCGAGAATCCCACCACCGACCCGCCGGCGTCGTGGACCACCGCCACCAGCCCCTCATAGATGGCATTGAGATGCGTGAGCAGCTCCTCTGCCCCTCGTTTGGCCCCCAGCTCCTGTGCCAGGATGCCGGTCAGCTCGGTGAACCCGGACAGGTCAGCGAAGAGGGCCGCGCCCAGCACGCGATCGGGAAGCTCCCGGATGGCCGCCAGGGCCAGGGCGCGGTCGATGGGAACGAAGGAGCGCATCAGCTCCACACGTCAGGGGCGACGGATGCGTGACCAGAGGCGCGTGGCGGCCCGCAGCCAGGGAGAGGCCGACGCGCCGGATGGGTAGGCCGGCTCACCGTCCGTGATCCACCCCGTCAGCTCGGGCGACCGGTTCCATCGAGCGGCCGCCGCGTACAAGCGCATCAGCTGCGGGTGAATCATCGCCTCGTCCAGGCAAAGGACGGCCGCCTCCTCCAGTCCGTGCCCGCGGTGCATGACGTGCCGGATGTCCGATGGGCTGAGCGGGTAGTGATCCGGATAGAAGTCCGGGAGGTGCACCATGAGGTCGACGGACGGCAGTCGCGGGTTGGCGAGAAACCTGCCTAACGTGCCGAACTCCGCGCCTTCCACCATGGCCTGGGCGAACAGCACCCGGTAGAGCACCAGGTTCACGAACACCTGCTCGGGCCGCTGTTCCGCCGCCGCCAACCGGAGCCGCCCGGCATAGCCGGCGATGATGCTCGTGTTGTGCGCGCGGTACCAGCTCGCGGCGCCGGGGCTGGCGATCCAACGCAGCCAGGGTTCGACCGACCGTGGCGCGCCCTCGGCTGGAAGTCCGGCCTCGTGCCCCAGCGACGCCAGGACGCCGTCGACGAGGAAGTCGGCGTTGACCGCGCGCCACCACGCGCTGCCACGGGCCCCCGGCGCGCCGTCGACCGGGTTGAGCACGCCACGGCGAATCTCCCAGCGCATGAAGTCCAGTTCCGATCGACCGTAGCCGAACTCGGCGTCGGGCGCGTCCGGGGAGATCGCCCCGGACGCAATCAGCGCATGGCTGTCCCCGTGGGTGCGATAGAACTCCATGCGCAGCTCAAGGCGCCCCTGCGGGTCGTCCGCCACGGCGTCCACCCGGCGTCTCGCCTGGACGTGCAGCTCATCCCAGGTGGTCATGTGCGGCCGCTCAGAGGCGCATGCGAACGCGGGACGCCAGCCGGCGCCCGATGTCCGGCGATCCGACGAACTCGGTGTGCACCGTGTTCAGCACATTGAGCGCATCGAGGGAAAGCCAGGTGTCCTTGCCGAACGGCAAGCGCACGCCAATGCCGGCATCGAACACGGCGTAGGGATCCACTGTTCCCACGTAGGCCGGCGTCCGCACGGAGAACCCCGAGATCGCCCGCCCGCGCAGGGTTCCCTGTACCCCGCGACGCGTGTCCTGCCATTCCGCCGCCGCCATGCCCTTGTGCTGCGGCGTGTGGAAGAGCAGGAAGCCGTCCACGCCACCGAGGCCGGTGGAGTCCTTGCTCACCCAGCTGTATCCGCTGCTGAGCGAGAGACGGTCGCTGGCCTGGTACGTCAGCGCGAGGTCCAACCCCCAGTAGTTGTACGAGCCGCCCTGCGTGGCGGGCTGGAAGATCAGCAGGTCGGCCCCGGGCACCTCGTTCGGCATGATCGTGCCGAGCGGGATGCTGGCGATGGCACCCGCCGTTTGCTGCGCGGCGGTCGTTGGCATGAACTGCGACAGCCAGCCGGTGAGGGTCACCGGGTCGAAGAAGACGTTCGGCGTATTCACCGTGGACGTCGTGGCATACACATCGCTGGCCCGCGTGAAATGCACGTCGATCGTGGCAAACAAGCGGCTGCTGAGATGACCCTTGTACCCACCCTCGAACACGCTCTCCACGGCCCGGCGCGCCGGGGCCACGTCACGCACGCTGAGGTCGTTGACCGGGGTGAAGCCGCCCGTCGCGGGGTTGAGCAGGGCCAGCAGCGACTTCACCTGCGTCGCCGTTGGCGCGGGCAGCGCGCTCAAGTCGAGGCCCTGCTGCCGGAGGAACGCGACCACCACCGGCCACATGAGTGTGGCCTGGGCGGGCAGTGTGCGGACCTGGCCGCCGCCAAAGGCGGCAGGCACCCGCATGCACAACCCGCCGCACTCCCGGGAGAAGGTGAAGCCCTGGCCGCCAGAGCCGGCCAGCCGCAGCCCGAATGGCAGGGGGCCCAGCGGGCCCAGGAAGAGGTCGGGAAAGAGGTCGCGCGTGGAGGGCTGCGCGAAGGAGCGGCTGGCGGCGAGGCGCAGTGAATGGTTAGTCGATGGACGCGCCACGAGGGATACCCGAGGCGAGAGGAACCAGGGGTCGGCGAGGCGGTTGTGGTGGTCGAGCCGCAAGGCCCCGCTCAGCTCAAAGCGCGGCGACAGCGCGGCACTCGCGTGCACGTAGGCACCCGTTTCCTGCAGCGCGTCATCGTCCTCGAACCGGCCGTTGAGCGTCCCCCCGGTCTGTGGGACCCCGCGCCGGAAGTCACCGCCCGCCAGCAAGCGCAGCGGCCCGGCCTCGGCCCGGTACTGCACCTGGGATGCGAGGAGGCGAGAGTTGTCCACAAAGAGCCCGCCGGTGCGCAGGTTGTAGGTGGAACCGGCATCACTCAGGTTGTACATCACGTTGGCGAAGAGCCGCGGCGTCTCGAGGCGCGTCTGCAGGAAGGAGTAGCGCCAGCCGTCGGATTGGGCGGCCCCGGCCTCCCCGCTGGTTTCGATCCCGGTGGCCTCGCTGAAGCCCGCACTCGTGGTGAGCGTGACGTTGTCGCGCAGCATCCAATCCACACGCCCTTCACCCTGCAGCACCGAGTTGTCCGGGATCCGTGCGCCGATCCGCAGCGTGTCCGCCCGAGCCCCCGCCGCCACGGCCTGCTGCCGTGCCGCCGTTTCCACCGGGTCGGTGTACGCCCACTCCTTGCCGCGGGCGTAACGACCGGCCATGCGCACCGCGACTCGGCTCCCCCACCGCTGTGAGAAGCCCCCGCTACCATCAAACAGCGAGCGCTGCCCCGCGCCAAAGAGGAGCATGCGGTCGGACGCCACGAGGGGTGAACGCGAGACGAGATGCACCACACCCCGCCGGCTGTTGGGCCCATACATCACGGCGGCCGGGCCACGCACCACCTCCACCCGCTCGAGATCCCCTTGTGCGGCCGGAATCAATCCCCCGGTGTTAAAGCCGAGCACCGGGAGCGCCGCGTACCGATAGTCGTGCAGGACGAGCATGTCCTGCGCCGTCACGTTGCGGGGACCCCGCGCGGAGAACGTGCTGGAAAACAAACCCTTGTGTGCGAAATCGATCCCGGGCACGTCGCGCAGCACATCGACGGCGGTGGTGGCGAGCGTCCGCTGGATGGTCTCACGCGAAACCACATAGGTGGCGGCCGGCGCGATGAGCTGTGACTCGCGGACCATCGAGGCCATCACCACGACCGGCGCGACCTGGAACGCCAGCGGCAGCAGGCGGACGACGAGCGGAGCGCTGCTCGCGCGCACGCCGTCGATCCGGCGCGGCGCATACCCGATCCGGGTGACCTGGACGGCGAACATGCCGTCGGCAGGGACGTCGATCCTGAATCGCCCACGCCCGTCCGTGAGCCCGAAGATCTGGCCACCGTTCGCTGGCGTCACCGCAAGCATCACCCCCTCGAGGGGGGTGCCCGACGCCGAGTCCGTGACGAGGCCGTGCACTTGCCCGACCTGCGCCAGGGCAGGACGAGCACTGAAGCCATGCAGCCCGGCGATGGCGAGAACGAGGAGCAGGATCCGCTGGGGGGAATAGCGGGCCCAGGATACCATGGGGGGACCTCGGCGAACTGCGGGGGAGGAACAACGTGGGTGGTGGAGCGTGCCGAGAGGATAGCGCCCCCGGTCTCGGGCCCGCCAGCACCCCGGCGGACGTCCTCACCGTTCCGGGGCCAATACCGGTGCCAACGACGGGAGTACGATGGTCAACCGGGTGTTCACCCAACGTACCGTCTCGCCCTGCCCCCGACCAGACAGGGCACTGGCCCATCCCGTCAACACGGACCCGGTGATGCGACCCGTGGTCGGGGTGGGTGCGGCGTCTTCCGTCCGGACGCCGACAACGGCGAGGTCACCCTCTCAGGTATTGGATGTATTTCACCACCAGGCCGCCGCGCACCGGCCGACGCCACGGGACCCCGGAGTCCAGCGCGGTGGTCCACCCGCTGTTCCACACCACGTAGAGGTCGCTCCCCGGTGACCGCGTGAACCGCAATCGCGCATTCACGCTCGCACGCTCGGACTCGTTGTCGTACTGTGCGAACACGGTCGTCGAGAGCCGCGGGGAGATGGCGTAGTCCGCCCGCAACCGCGCGATGGTTGCCGCAAAGGCGTCGTTCGCGCGCGACACACTCGTGCGCTCGAACTCGGCGAAGAGCAACAGGTGCGGCTCTCTCCGGAATCCCAACCCGGCGCTGAACTCGTAGCCGCGCGCATCATAGAGTTCACCCAGGGTGACCGACACCTCGGGGACGAAGGTGCGGGCCTCGGATCCCTCGAGGCTCACCTCGAGCTGGTCATACGCGTATCGACCCGCGGCGATCACCGATCCCGGGAAGATCTCGAAGTCCTCCGGAGGCACGTCCCACAGCCGCTTGAGGTTCAGCTCGAACGAATCCCCGCTCTCGAACTGTGCGCCGAGTGGGCGCACGGTGAGCGAGGCGTTGTCGAGTGAACCGTCGAGCCGCGAGACCCAATCCCACGACGGGAGCGAGAAGTCCAGGCGACGGATGCCCCAGCGCCGTGGGCGCGGGGTGAGTGTCACCTGTCCGGCAAACCGTTGAATGCCACTCTGCGAGACGAACCCCAGGGCCGGCTCGAACCCCTCTTCCACCCGGTCATACCGAAAGACGATGTCCGCGTGATCGTTGGGGTAGTCGATGATGAAGCGGGAGTAGTTGGCCGTGGACGCACCGGCGCTATCGCGGTTCCATGCCGTACTGCCCAGCAGCACCAGGTTCTTCCCCTTGATGATGTACGGAAAGTTGAAGTCCGCTCCGCCGGCCAGGCTCGTCGGCGCATCGGGGCGTGCCTGTCCGGTCACCATCGCCCCGATGTACCCGCGGCCGAGCACGTCGCGCTTGACGCGTCCGACGAAGTCCGTCGCGTCCTCGCTGCCACCGGTGCGTACGAGCAGGGCACCAAGTTGTTGCTGACCCGCACGACCGGTGAGGCGTGCCCCGCCCAGGATGGGGAGTGGGGTGCCGTCGCGGCGCAGCCCGATGCGGCGACTATAGAAGAGCTGCGTCTGTCGCACACGGCCGAAGTCGAAGATCCCGGCCCCTTCATTGAAGAACTGGCGGGTCTCCGGAAAGAAGACCGGGAACCGGGTGAGGTTCACCACCTGCTGGTCCACCTCGGCCTGGGCAAAGTCGGTGTTGTAGGTGAGGTCGAGCGTCAATCGCCCGGTGATTGCCGTCTTCACGTCAAGACCGGCCTCGGCGCCGAGTGCACCGGCCAGCGTCACCGAGTCGGTGCCATCGCTACGAAACTGGCGATCGTCGAGCCGGTTGGTCGCGAGCACATACGGCCGGGCCTCCACGCGGGCGCGGCCGGGAAGGTTGCCGAGTCCCTCGAGTCGTCCCTCGCGCTCGAGGAACCGGATCCCCTCGCCACGACGCCAGGCCTGCCACAGGGCATACTCGTTCTTGCGGCGGATGAACCGCTGCACGTTGAGCCCCCACGCCGTCCCGTCGGCCGGGTAACGCAAGGTCTGCCAGGGGATGAACAACTCCGCGACCCACCCGTCCGGCGTGATGCGGGCGCGCGCATCCCAGATGCCATCCCACCGGTCGTTCTGCTGCTCAAACGTCAACACCTCGGCGTCATGCAAGGCGCCGTTGGGGTTCACGCTGAAGAGGAAGCCGGACCGCCGGTCGTTCTGCGAGTCGATGGCCAGCGTGAAGGAGTCGTCGGTCTCGAGGTCCGCGTCGCGACGCAACTGCGCATGGCGAATCCCGGCGGGGTCGCGGTCGAATGCCCAGAGGCCGACCCAGAGCCCCGCGTCGGTGGCGAGCAACCGCACGACGGTCCGTTCGGATGCCGGCTCGCCCTCCACGGGGTCGCGCTGCGTGAAGTTGGTGATCGAGTCGGCGCGCGCCCACTCGGCTTCATCGAGGCGACCGTCGAGCTGCAGGCGGGTACCGCCCGACAGGCGCTGCACGCGTGGCCAGGGCAGGTCTTGCGCCCCCACGACCAGCGCGGTGCAACAGCCTCCCATGGCGCCGATGAGGAGCCGCTGCAGGAGACGGCGAGCGCGAGGGATCACGAAAGGCGTTGGACCAGGATGGCGACCGCCCCGGCCAGCCCGGCCATCACCATGATGCCGACCACGGCGAGACGTGCCTTCCAGCGAAAGGCCAGGAGGAGTGCGACGAGAAAGATGGCGACGGCAAGCGGCGTCGTGACCGTGGAGCGGAAAAGCTGGAGTGCGGTGACGGCGATGAGTCCGACGACCCCGGCGGTGACACCGTCGAGGAAGGCGTGCGCCGAGGTGTTCTCCACCAATCGCTCCACATGGCGATGGCCGATGAGCGTGAAGGCGAACGCGGGGGCAAAGACGCCGACCGTCATCGCGATCGCGCCGAGGGCGCCACCACCCAGGTACCCGACAAAAGTGGAAAAGATGATCAGCGGTGCCGGCAGGAGCCCGGAGAGCGCGATGCCGTCGAGGAACTGTGCCTGCGTCATCCACGCCCCGCGGACCACCGCGTCGTGCTGCAGGAATGGGATCGCGGTGTAGGCGCCGCCGAAGGTGAGCAGCCCCGTGCGGAACCCGTATCCCAGCATGCCCAGCACACCGGGCGCGGCGAGCGCCGCCGCGGGTTGGGCCAGGAGGGCCAGCGGCACGAGACCGTGCGCGTGCGCACCGGTGCCGGCGCGCGTGCGGGCGATCGCAGTGGCCGCCGCTCCGGCCACCAGGAGGGTGAGCAGGAAGTTCGCCCCGCCCGCGGTGGCGGCGGCCGCCCCGGCCGCGATGATCCAGAAGTGGGGGCGCGTGAGCGCATGTTCGCCAATCCGGACGACGGCGCGGACGATCAAGGCGACGACCGCGGGCTGGCACCCCAGGAAGATCGCGGCATACGCCGGTGACGCGATGCCCCAGCGCACGTAGGCCCAGGAGAGCCCCATCATGAGGCAAAAGCCGGGCAGCATGAAGGCAAGTCCGGCGAGGAGGCCGCCACGTCGACCGCGGGCGATCGTGCCGAAGTAGACACAGAGTTCATGCGCCTCGGGGCCCGGCAGCGCCTGGTACACCGCGAGGACACGGTTGAAGCGTTCGGGCGGGATCCAGCGTTCGCGCTGGACCAGCTCCTCGCGGATCATCGCGATTTGTGCGACGGGGCCACCCCACGCCATCGCCCCAAAACGCAGGAAGCGAGCGAACAGGCGCCACGAGGTCTCGGTCGGCGGAATACCGGTCACGGAGAAACGGGTGTGACGAGGGGAACGGTGCGGGGGTCTCCCTGTCGTCCAGCGCCATGGTGACGCCGGACCGTCTACGCTCCATATGTATAAGCGCCTGTCACAACCTGCGCCCGCGATGGTCCTGATACCGGCACACCCCTGCGGGGTGCAGCCAGGGTCAGGACGCGCGCGCACACTCGCGCCATGCGGAGCTTGTAGACGGAGTTAGCTGGCCACCGCATTCGCGGCTCGGTCCCACGCCCCGTCACGACGCCCGTGACGGGGCGTCTCGTTTCCCACCACCGCCGGGACGCCGGCGGTGCCTTCACCAGCCGTGCCCATGGGGGTACGGCGACCTTCATCACGAGGATACGACTCATGCGAGTCTTTGGAACACACGACGCGCGGACCCTCGAGCAGCTGGGGAATGTCGCGCAGCACGCCGCCAAGGTCGCCCTGATGGCGGATGGCCATCCCGGCTACGTCATGCCGATCGGTGGCGTGGCAGCTTACCGTAACCAGGTGTCGGTCGTTGGGGTCGGCTTTGACATTGCCTGCGGCAATGCGGCGCTCAAGACCAGCCTGACGCTCGAGAGCCTGGGCTTCACCCCGGACGAACAGCACCAGACGTTGCAGCGCATCGCCGATGCGATCCAGGCCACGATCTCGTTCGGCGTTGGACGAAAGAACCGGGCCGATGATGCCCCGGTGGATCACCCGTTGTTCGAGTCGCCGGCCTGGGATGCGGTGCATGTGCGCTACCGCCAGGGCCTGCGTGAAAAGGCGCGGACCCAGCTCGGTACGGTCGGGTCCGGCAACCACTACGTCGACCTGTTTGCCGACGAGTCAGGCGTCCTGTGGGTCGGGGTGCACTTCGGCTCACGCGGGCTCGGCCACACCATCGCCTCCGGCTTCCTGGCGCTGGCGCAGGGCGCCTCCTGGACCTCGCGTGTCCCGGAGCGCGAGGTCCTGCTCAACCTCGACGACCCGCTCGGTCACGATTACTGGCAGCTGATGCGCCTGGCGGGGGAGTATGCGTATGCCGGCCGCGAGTGGGTGGCGCGGAAGGTGGCGACGCTCCTTGGCGCGGGCGAAGTTGAGCTGGTGCACAACCACCACAA
>JAEUJL010000491.1 GCA_016794835.1 Gemmatimonadota bacterium
CGCGAACGCGAGGCCAGCGCCCGCACCGCCTGGCAGGCCTCGCAAGACACCTGTGCGAACCTCGAGGCACGCCTGAGCGCCCTGGAAGGGCTCGAGCGCGAGCGCGTGGGGCTCGCCCCTGCCGCCGCCCGCCTCCTCCGGGAACGCGAGCGCTTTGGCGACGGGGCCATCCTTGGCCCGGTCTCCGACTTCGTGAGCGCCGGGACCGCCTCGGCGGCCCTCGTCGAGCGCTTCCTCGGCATGACCCTGCACGCCGTCGTCGTGCGGGACCGCGCGGTGGCCGATGCCGTGCGTGCCTGGCATGTCCAGACGAACCCGGGCCCGCTGCTCCTGCTCCCGCTGGATGTCGTCTCCAACAGTCCGGAGCAGCAAGCCGGCGACCTCCTCACGCAGGTCGACGTCACCGCGGCCGCCGCGACCTGGGTGCGCACGCTGCTCGCGCACGTGTTGCCCGTCGACGATGGCGCGGCGTTCATCGACGCCCGCGGCGCCGTGTGGCTCCCGGGCTCTGTCTCCGGCCCCGGCCCCCTGCGCCGCCGCGCGGAACTGTTTGCCCTGCGGGCCGAGTTGCAGGCGGCGATCGACGGCCGCGCGCGGTTGCAGGAGGTTGCCGCCCTCGCGCGCGAGACCCTCGCCGAAGCTGACGCCGGCGTCTCCGCCGCGTCGGAACGGATGTCGCAGGCGCAGACCGAGGACCGGCGCGCCAACGATGTCCGGTCGGACCTGGAGCGCCGCCGCCTGCGTGGAGCGCGTGAGCTGGAAGAGGCCGACGCGCTCACCGCGCGCCTGGTGCAGCGGCGTCAGTCGCTCGATGAGCGCCTGGCCACACTCATGGCCGATGCCTCCAACCTCGAAGCCTCGCTTCCGGCCGCCGTGGAGTCGGTGGAGTCGAGTCGCGCCGCGTCCGCCGAAGCCGATGCCGCCCTCGAGGCCGCGCGGTCGGCGCGGACCGCAAGCCAGATCACCGTGGCGCAGCTCGACGCGCGCGCGCACGTGGCCGAGGATCGCCTGGCCCGCATCGACCAGGAGCACTCCAGCGCCACCGCCCGCCTGACGACGCTCGCCGCCGAGCTCGGCGAACTCGGTGAGGTCGACCGCACCCTCGCCATGCAGATGGCCGAGTGGCAGGCTGACCTCGATACGCAGCTGAACACCCTGAACGATGTCGACGGCCGGCACCAGGTCGCCGTGGAGGCCCTGCGCGCCGCGGACCAGGCCCTCGCCGAAGCCGACCAGCAGCTGGATGCCACCCGTCGCGCGCTGCACGATCGGGAGTCGTCGCTCTACCAGGGCGAAGTCCGCCTCGCCGAGTTGTCCGGCAAGCGGGCCGCGATCCGCGAGCGGCTCGAGACCGAGTGGCGTCGCCCGCTCGAGGACCTGATGTCGAGCTACGAAGCGGTCGACATGGAGGACGACACCCTGCGCACCGAGGCCGAGCAGCTGCGCGCCGAGGTCGAACGCCTGGGTCCGGTGAACCCGCTGGCCATCGAGGAGCACGAGGAGGAGATCAAGCGCCTCGACTTCCTCACCACCCAGCGCACGGACCTCGCCGAGGCGCGCAACAAGCTGCAGCTCGCCATCCGCGAGATCGACACGACCGCGCGGGAGATGTTCCTCACGACCTTCACGCAGGTCCGAGAGAACTTCCGCCAGATCTTCATGACCCTCTTCGGTGGCGGGGAGTGTGACCTCCGCCTCGAGAACCCGGAGCTCCCGCTGGACTGTGACATCGAGGTGCATGCCTCGCCGCGCGGCAAGCGGACGCAGCGAATCCACCTGCTCTCGAGCGGTGAGCGTGCCCTGGTGGCCCTCTCCCTGCTGTTCGGCATCTTCCTCACCAAGCCGAGCCCGTTCTGCCTGCTCGACGAGGTGGACGCCCCGCTGGACGACGCCAACATCGGCCGGTACGTGCGCATGTTGACCCAGTTCAAGGAAAAGACGCAGTTCATCGTGATCACGCACAATCCGCGCACCACCACCGAGGCGGCGGATGCCGTCTACGGCGTCACCATGCAGGAACCCGGGGTGTCGTCGCTGGTGAGCGTGCGGATGCGCGGGCTCGCGGTCGACGACGACGCACCGGCAGCGGTGGCCGAGGCCGAGGCCGAGACCGGTGTCGAGGCGGCGTAGGTCGTGGCGTCGTCAGGCGCAGGTCACGTGCGCCTGACGACGATCGGCACCGGCACCGCGGCGCCCCACCCGCACCGCGTGCAGTCCGGGACCCTGGTGGAAGCCGGGAACCTGCGGGTGTTGGTGGATTGCGGGAGCGGCGTGCTGTGGCGCATGGCCCAGTTGGGGCTCGACTGGGGCGGGATCACCCACGTGGTGCTCACGCACTTCCATGCCGACCACACGGCCGACCTTGTGGCCTTCCTCACCGCGTGGCGCTACGGGCAACTGCCGCCGCGCACGGAACCCGTCACCGTGATTGGGCCGGTGGGAACCGCCGCATTCGTCGACCGGATCGCGGCGGCGTTTGCCCCCGGCCTCGCCGGGTTTGTTCCCGGCTTTCAGGTGTTGGACCGCGTACCGCACGATCCCCTGGTGCTGCCGGGGGACGTGTCCCTCGAGTGTTGCCCCGTGCCGCATACGCCGGAGAGTGTCGCATGGAGCCTGACACACGGCGGGCGGCGGATCACCTGCTCGGGCGACCAGGGGCCGTCCGATCACTTTGCCGATTGGGCCGCGGGCAGCGACCTCCTGCTCCTCGAGTGTTCGCTCCCCGCAGCCCTTGACGTGCCCATCCACCTCACCCCCGACCTGTGCGCGGAGGTTGCAGCGCGTGCAAACCCCGGCACGTTGTGGCTCAACCACTTCTACCCGCCCGTGGAGCCCCTCGACATCGAGGGGATCATCGGCGCGCGGTGGAGTGGATCGGTGACCCGGGCCACCGATGGCGCGAGCATCTCGCTCGCCCCCGGGAACGGCCCTTCCCTCTCCGGGTAACCTCTCCCATGCGCACCGCCCTCGCCGTTGCCCTTTTCCTGCCTGCC
>JAEUJL010000725.1 GCA_016794835.1 Gemmatimonadota bacterium
GTCATGTTGTAGGTCTTGCTGAGCGAGTGGAACTCGATCGCGACCTCTCGCGCCCCGTCCACCTCGAAGATCGAGGGTGGCACGTAGCCGTCGAACGCCAGCTCCGAGTACGCATTGTCATACACCAGGAGCGCATCCCGCTCGCGGCACCACCGGACGACCCGCTCCAGGTAGTCGCGCGGCGCAATCGCCGTGGTCGGGTTGTTCGGGTAGTTGAGGTAGACCACCCGCACCCGCTCCGCCACGGCGCCAGGCAACTCATCCAGCTCGAGCAGGAACCGGGTGCGTGGACGCAGGGCGTACACCTGCGGCAGCGCATCGGACAGCAGGGTCCCACCCAAGTAGGCCTGGTACGCCGGTTCCGGGATCACCGCCACATCCCCGGCGCCGAGGTAGGCGAAGGCGATGTGGGCCAACCCCTCCTTCGAGCCGATCAGGGGGACCACCTCGGTGAGCGGGTCGAATGCCTGGCCAAAGCGCTGATGCATCCACGCGCTGATGGCCTCGCGATACGGCACGTGGCCCAGGTTGAACCCATAGCGACTCATCGCCGGCGTCGTCGCCGCCCGCTGCAGCGCCTCGACGGCCGCGGGCGGTGGCGGCAGGTCCGCGTCCCCGGCCCCCAGGTCGATGACGTCCACCCCGCGCTGGATCAGCTCGCGCTTGCGGGCGGGAATGTGGGCGAGTGGGTACGCCGGGAGCTGGGCAAAACGCGCGTTGGGGCGAGGCATCAGGAAGCGGTTACGGTCGTGCCGCGGGAGCGGATCGGTCAAACACGACCTGGCCATTGAACACCGTCAGCTGGCACTGCAGGTCCTTCAGCTGTGCGGTGGGGATGGTATACGGGTGCCGGTCCCAGACGGCGAGGTCGGCGTACTTGCCCACCTCAATGGAACCGACCTTGCTTTCGAGGAACATCTGCCGCGCGACCTCGATCGTCACGGCCCGCAACGCGGTCCGCACATCGACCGCCTCGGCGAGGCCAAACGGTGTCTTGCCGTTGACCCCCAGCAGCGGCTCGCGGGCGACCGCCGCCCAGATCCCGTACCGCGCCGGGAACGGGGTCACCCCGAAGTCGGACCCGTTCGCCCAGCGCACGCCGCGACGCTGGAAGGTCCGGAACGGATTGAGCCGCAGGGAGCGCTGCTCACCAAAGTTTGACGAATACGTGTCGCCGATCCACCACATGAAGGTGGCCGACGGCTCGGGAATGGCCGCGTCGAACCGCCGCTGCAGGTCGGCCATGACGGTGATCGCGTGATCCGTGGGGATGTTCGCATGGATGATCCCGTGTCGCAGGCCGCTGCGCGGGGTGGCGCGCAACACCTCCGCGTAGCTGTCGACCGTCCAGTCGATCCCGCGATCCCCGATCGAGTGGACCGACATGTGCAGCCCGGCGTCATGCAACAGGCGAATCTGCTTCCGGACGATCTCGGGGTCCGTGGTGGGATACCCGGTGTTCCCGGTGTCCACGCCACGGAAATCCTTGTTCCAGTCGGTGTAGAGCCACGCCGTGCGGGCGCCACCGGAGCCGTCGATGTACAGCTTCACGCCACCGGAGACGAGGTGGTCGTCACCCGTGGATTCGTAGGGCCGTGTGGTCGCGGCAATGCGTGTCGCGACCTCCTGGGCGGACTCCAGCGTGCGCCCGCCATGCCAGAGTGCAAAGACGCGCAGCGACAGTTCTCCCCGCGCCTGGACGGCACGATAGGCGTCCCAGGTCTCCTGGCGAATCCCCGGGTCCTTCACGCCGGTCATGCCCTCGGCGTTGAACTGCCGGGCGAGCGCCGCCATCCCGGCCTCGAGCTGGGCGCGCGTCCCACGCGGCACCAGTCGGCTTACGAGCCCCATCGCGGACTCCTTCAGCACGCCGGTCGGGGTGCCGTCTGGCCCGCGATCGATCGTGCCGCCCGGCGGGTCCCGCGTGTCCTTCGTGATGCCGGCGAGGCGCAGCGCCTCCGGGCTGGCCACCCCGTAGTGCCCCATCGTCTGCACCAGCCAAACCGGACGCCCCCCGGCAGCGGCCGCGAGGTCAGCGGCCGTCGGGAGCCGTCGCTCGGCGAACTTCCCCTCGTCCCAGCCGCGGCCCGTGATCCAGGCGCCCGCGCCGCCCGTACCCGCGCGCGCGCGCACGCTGTCCATCATGTCGCGGATGCTGCGGACCTTTGGGTAGGACAGGTCCAGCTGGTCCAGGTCCCCCGCGCCACCCGAGAAGTGCCCGTGGGCATCCATCAACCCCGGGGTCACCGCCCGGCCCCGCAGGTCAACCCGACGCGTGGCAGGACCCGCCAGCCGCAGCACCTCCTGCGTCGTCCCGACGGCCACGATGCGCGTGCCCCGCACGGCCACCGCCTCGGCGACCCGGTCACGCGCGTCCACCGTGAGGACGGCACCGTTGTACAAGACCAGGTCGGCCGGGGGCGCCGCCTGCGCCGCGGCGACCCGGGCCACCACGGCCATCGCCACCACGAGCGGTCCACGGAGCATGCGCATGGGGAGCGTCCTCAGCTCGGGGTGGGAAGCCGACGGACCAGGGTGAGGATCGTATAGGTCAACACCAGGTCGTTGTCCTGGTTGTGCACGTGCACCTCCCACGCGACCACTCCCTGCGGAGGCCCATCGACCGGCGTCTCCTTCACCGTCTTCTGCTTGCACGTCAGCGTCGCGCGGATGGTATCCCCCGCATACACGGGCTTGGTGAAGCGCAGGCTCTCCAATCCATAGTTGGCCAACACCGGACCCGGCGCAGGGTCCACAAAGAGCCCCGCCGCCGCGGACAGCACGAAGTACCCGTGCGCCACCCGCTTGCCGAACAACGGCGACTCGCGCGCCGCAATCTCGTCAGTGTGCGCATAGAAGGTGTCGTGGGACACCCCGGTGAACATCACGATGTCCGCCTCGGTGATGGTGCGCCGGTGCGTGACGAGCGTCTCGCCGATGGCCAGCTCCTCGAAGTGCTTGCGGAACGGGTGGATCCGGTCCGAAGGCTGGGCCGCCCCCGGCATCCACTCGTTGGTGATGGCCGTGATCGTGGTGGGCGATCCCTGCAGCGCCGTGCGCTGCATGTAGTGCATCACCCCGCGCGCCCCACCCATCTCCTCGCCACCACCGGCACGGCCCGGACCGCCATGGACCAGGTGCGGCAGCGGCGACCCGTGCCCCGTCGACTCCTTGGCCCCGTGGCGATTCTGGATGTAGACGCGACCGTGGAAGGGCGCGACGCCAAGCACGATCTCGCGCGCCACGCGGTCATCCGCCGTGAAGACTGATCCCACCAGCGACCCCTTCCCCAATCGCGCCAGTGCCACCGCGTCGGACACGTGGCCATACGGCATGACGGTGTTCACCGGGCCGAAGGCCTCGATGTCGTGCGCCTGCGTCTGCGACATCGGTGCGTTGCAGGCGAGCAGCGTGATCGGGAAGAAGGCCCCGCGCTCGGCCGACGCTCCCACCAGGCCGTCGCCCTGCGCATACACCACCTCGGCGCCCCCGCGGATCCCATCCAGCGCGCGCTGCACCTCGGTGACCTGGGCGCGTCCCGCGAGGGGACCCATCTTCACCCCCTCGACCGTGGGGTCGCCGACGGTGACCCCGGACAGCCGCTTGCTTAACGCCTTGACGACGTCCTCCATCACCCGGTCCGGGACGATGGTGCGGCGGATCGCCGTGCACTTCTGCCCGGCCTTGGAGGTCATCTCGCGCACGACCTCCTTGATGAACAGGTCGAACTCCTCCGTCCCCGGCGTGGCATCCGGGCCCAGGATGGAGCAGTTGAGGGAGTCCGCTTCCATGTTGAAGCGCACCGCGTGCTCCACGATGCTCGGGTGCTGCTTGAGCTTGCGTCCGGTGTCCGCGCTGCCGGTGAAGGCCACGGCATCCTGGCATCCCAGGTGATCGAGGAGGTTGCCGGCGCTGCCGCAAATCAGCTGGATGGCACCCTCGGGAAAGATCCCGCTCTCGATCATCATCCGGAACATCGCCTCGGTGAGGAACGAGGTGAGGGTTGCCGGCTTCACGATGGCCGGGACCCCCGCGAGGAGCGACGGCGAGAGCTTCTCCAGCATGCCCCAGCACGGGAAGTTGAACGCGTTGATGTGCACGGCGACCCCTTCGAGGGGGACGCAGATGTGCCGGCCCACAAAGGTGCCGCCCTTCGAGATCCCTTCCATGGGGCCGTCCACGTGGAAGGTCTCGTTGGGGAACTCCCGTCGTCCCTTGCTGGCGTACACAAACAGCGTCCCGATCCCGCCATCGATATCGATCCAGGAGTCGGCCTTGGTCGCCCCCGTTGCCGCCGAGACTGCGTACAGCGCGTCCTTTCGCTCCATCAGGTAGCGCGCCATCTCCTTGAGCATGAGCGCGCGCTGGTGAAAGGTCATCGCGCGCAGCTTGGGGCCGCCAACGCGACGGGCGTAGTCGGCCATCGCGCCGAAATCGATCCCGGTCGAGCTGGCTTCGGCGATCTTCTCGCCCGTGACGGCGTGAAAGAGCTCGGTCGGAGTGCCCGACCCCTCGACCCACTGGCCGAGGGCGTAGTTGCGAAGGCGCATGTGTAGGGGCTGCGGAGTGAAGGTGACCAGCGGCCAACAGGGCCAGCCGGGCTCCCGAAAACAAACCGGGCGGAGGGCCTGCGGGGAGGTGGGAGGTAACGCTGGCGGGGGGTGTTGCGTATGGGCGATGTTTGGTCGTCTTGCTTTCTGAACGATTTTCCGCGGAACCCCTTGTCCCGATTCAACTTCGGCGTCGTCCTGCTCCTCGGACTCGCCCCGGCGATGGTCGAAGCGCAGCCTTCCAGCAAGGTGGCGCGTGCCTCCCGCGTGTCAGGGGCCGCCCCGCGCGTGGACGGGCGCCTCGACCCCGGGGAGTGGGCGACCGCGCAGGTGATTTCGGACTTCCTGCAGCAGCGCCCGCGAGAGGGCACGGAGCCCAGCGAGAAGACCGAGGTGTGGGTGCTGTACGATGACCAGTCGTTGTACATCGGTGCTCGGATGCACCGCGCGAACCCCGACGACATCTCGCGCACGGTGACCCGACGCGATGGGTTCGGGAACGCCGAGCGGCTCGTGGTGACCTTCGACCCGCAGATGGACCGCCGGACGGGGGTCGGGTTCGGGGTCTCCGTGGCAGGGGTACGCTCCGACTGGCGCCACACCCAGGACGACGAGATGCGCGGGCGCGAGAGCCAGTTCGACCCGGTGTGGAATGCCGCGGCGGCCTCCGATTCCCTGGGGTGGACCGCCGAGATGCGGATCCCCTTCTCCCAGCTGCGTTTCCCGCCTAACGACCAGCAGCGCTGGGGGTTCCAGGTGGACCGCTGGATGCCGGACAAGAACGAGGACATCCAGTGGGTGATGATCCCGCCGCGCGAGACCGGATACATCTCCCGTTTTGGCACGTTGGAAGGAATCGAAGGGGTGCGCTCGATGCGCCCGGTGGAGCTGGTGCCGTACATCGCCGGTGACGCCACGCGCCGGGCCACGGCGGTCACGAACAACCCGCTCAATCACCCGTATGCGGGTCGACTCGGCATGGACGCGAAGTTCGCCGTCGGCTCGAACCTCACGCTGGACGCCACGGTCAACCCGGACTTCGGCCAGGTCGAGGCCGACCCCGCCGAGGTGAACCTGTCGGCCTTCGAGACCTTCTTCGACGAGCGACGCCC
>JAEUJL010000497.1 GCA_016794835.1 Gemmatimonadota bacterium
TCCTCCTCGGCGTCGCGCAGGATCGCCGCCTCCCAGAACCCCATCGGCTCCAGCCCCAGGTTCTGCCCGGCGATCGACCACATCCCCGCCAGGTCGTGCCGGCTCGCCATCCAGAGATACCCCTTGCTGCGCACGCACCCCGGATAGCCGCGCTGGATACTGCCCAGCAGGCGTTCGGGGTGGAACGGGCGGCGGGCGCGATACACAAACGAGGAGATGCCGTACTCCTCCGTCTCGGGGACATGTTCCCCGTTCAGTTCCCTGGCCCACCCGGCCATGCGCTCCGCCTTCTCGAGGTCGAACCGGCCGGTGTTGAGGATCTCCCGCGGCGACACCTGGCCATGGCGCGCCACCACCATGTGGGCCCCGGGGTTCAGCGTCGCCAGCAGGGCGCGCAACGCCGCCAGGTCCTCCGCGCTCACCAGGTCCGCCTTGTTGAGCACCAGGACATCGGCGAACTCCACCTGGTCGATCAGCAGGTCGGCGATCGTCCGGTCGTCCTCCTCGCTGATCCCGAGCCGGCGCTCCCGCAGGTCCTGCGCCGAGTTGTAGTCGCGCAGGAACGACGACGCATCCACCACCGTGACCATCGTGTCGAGGCGCGCCAGCTCGCCCAGGGTGCGCCCCTCCTCATCCGGCCAGGAGAACGTCGCGGCCACCGGGAGCGGCTCCCCGATCCCCGTCGACTCGATCAGCAGGTAGTCGAACCGCCCTTCCTTTGCGAGCTTGCCCACCTCGAGCAGCAGGTCCTCCCGCAACGTGCAGCAGATGCAGCCATTGGTCATCTCGACCAGCCGCTCGTCCACCCGGCTGAGTGTGCCCTCGTCGCGCACGATCTGCGCGTCGATGTTGATCTCGCTCATGTCGTTCACGATCACCGCCACCCGAAGCCCCTCCCGGTTGGCGAGCACGTGATTGAGCAACGTGGTCTTGCCGGCACCGAGAAAGCCGGAGAGCACGGTGACGGGCAACGAGGCAGCGGTCATGACACGATGGGCGAGGGGGAAGCAGCACGACGAGACCAGCGCAGGTTGAGCCCATGCGCGACGACCAGCAGGACGGCAGCCACCACGACGAGCCCCTGCTCGGGAGGCCCCTCTTCCACGACGCGCCGCGTCGCCAGCACCAGGGCACCAGCGGCGAGCAGCCCCAGGGGCCACCGCCTCCGGTGCACCATCCTCCCGCGCAGGATGGCGAACGTGCTGACTACGAGGGACAGCGCGATCAGCCCCGCCTCCGCCCCTTCACCCAGCCAGGCGACCACGGGAAAGGCCACCACGAGAAATGGGGTGGCAAGGCAGTGCACGGCGCAGAGGCAGGCAGCTCCCGTCCCCAAGCGGTCCCACGTCGCGGCTCGATGATCCACGGTCTTCGGCAACAGAGTCCGCAAATCAACGGCCGCGCGACGACCGGCCACAGCACGGACCCATGGGTGGTCGTGACACGCACATGACCGGCTCCCCAGGCCAGCCGACTGGCGACGTCACAGCTGTCGCAGCCAGCTGAGCTTCACGATCAGCGAGTTCGCCCGCGGCGTCGTCGCCGCCCCGATGGCCGTGCGGTCGTTCCAGACCACGTGCAGGAAGGAGAGCGGCGAGAACTCCCAGCTGAACCGCGCGTTCAGCGTCCCGCGCTGCTGCACCGTGTTGTGCTGGTAGAATGCGCTCCACTGCACCCGAGGGTTCAGGAAGACGCGGACCTCCGGCGCCACGAGGTGCGTCGTCAGGCTGGTGTCCCGCGTCCCCAGCGACGTCAAGCGATTGACCTCGTAGTTCGCGCGCAGCGCCACATATGGCGTCGGCGACCACCGGGCGGCCAGGACGGCCTGCCGCAGCGCCCCATCAAAGAACGATCCCGCGGAGAGGTCCGCCGACGCCGCCACCGGCGCGCTCTGGTCGGTCTGCAGCTTCAGCCCGTACCGGACATAGTCATGCGACCCGGCCGCCACGGTGACCCCCGGAAGCAGCGGCACATCCTCCGTCGGTCGTTGCAGCTGGTGCTCCACGAAGGGCGTCACCTGCGCGCCACCAGTCAACAGGACCTCGACCTTGTATTCCAGGGAGCCTTCTTGCAATCGCAAGGTTGACGGATCCTGGAAGAAGTAGGTCGTGATCCCCGCATCGAACCACACCACCTGCGTTGGACGCCACGCCGGCTGGAGGGTCCACGAGACCGCGGGGCTGGTGAGGAAGACGTCCGGCCGGGACACGAATCCGGTGCGTGGGTTGTAGTCCCTCGTCACGAGCGCGCCGAGCACCCCGGTATACAATCGCGGCGAGGAGCGCCCGAGGAAGTAGCTCCCCGCCACCCCCGTCTCCCCATCGAGGGTGGACGTCGAGAGCATCGCCTCGTACGACACCTGCTCGCCAATGCGCCCGAAGGCATCGATCGCGGTGACCAGGTTCTCGCGACGCCCCAGCCCGCCCGTGGCCCCATCCACCCGGGCAGCCACCCCAGCCCCCAACCGGGTCGACCGGCCGACAAACCGACTCGTGCGGGCGATCCCGAACGTCGACGCCGGCAATGCCCCCGTGCCGCGCTGGTGCATCGCCATCGCGCCCGCGGTCGCGCGTCCGGTGCGGTACGCGTACCGGGCCCCCGCGTCAATCGGCAACAAAGTGCCGTCATCGGAGAGCCCGATGCGCCGCGAGAAGAACGGCGCCACCGCGTAGCGACCGCTCAGCCCTCCCATGTCCAGCAGGTCCGCATTCTCCAGGAAGAACTGGCGTCGCTCCGGGAAGAAGACGCTGAAGCGCGACAGGTTCACCACCTGGCGATCCACGTCGGCCTGGGCAAAGTCGGTGTTGACCGTGGCCTCCACCAGGCTGTTTGCCGTCGGCGCCCAGATCACCTCGCCCCCCACGTCCCCGGTCGTTGCCCCACCGCCCAGGGCCCGGTCTCGCCCGCCCTGCACGAGCGCATAAGGGCGGACCCTGATGTTGGTGCTTGGTGGCGGAGGCTGCAGGGAGTCGAGGATCCCGCCGTACGTCAGGCGCCACGACGAGAACTGCCGGGGGTACGGCACCCACGCACTCCACTCCAGCGCCCGGCGCGTATTCCGGACCAGGTTCAAGTCCCACGCCCGCAACCCGGGGGCGTACCGCAACGAGCGCCAGGGAATCGCCATCTCCGCGACCCACCCGCTATCGCTGCGCGTCGTCCGCACGCGCCACAGCGCATCCCAGTTGAAGTTGAAGACGTCTCCGCCATCAAAGGCCTGCACGTCGGACTGCGCCCCCAGCGGGTTGACCTGGAACTGGAACGCGGTTCGTCGATCGCCTAACGGGCCCAGCGTGACGCCAAAGACGTCGTTGTCCGGGGCATCGAAATCCCGCCGCAGGTCGGGCACTCGCAGCGCTGCCCCGGCGCTATCCCGGTTGAAGGCCCCCACATAGAGGTACTGGTGGTCATAGAGAATGCGAACCTCGCTCGGATAGGCGGTCCCGGGCGCGTAGTCAGGCCGCACCTTGACGAACTCGGACGCGACGGGCGCGCGCGCCCAGTCCGGCTCATCCAGCCGCCCATCCACGCGGATCGGCCCGCGCGCCGCCTGCGCCACGAGTCGCCGTCGCGTGCTGTCGGTCGGCTCGGGCACCTGCTCCTGTGCTCCAGCAGGCCACACGGCCACAGCCAGCGCGAGAACCAGGAGCTGGCGAGGCACCACCATCATGTCCCCGTGCGGCTCCCCTCGGCGTCGAGCAGGTACAGGCTCACCACCCGCCCATCCTGCCGCACCTCGGCCACCGTCAGGCGTCCCCACACGGCGATCGGCAGGTGCGAGAACACCGCCCGCGTCCCCGGGGCCATCTTCACGTGCACAAAGTCGTTCACGCGCACCGGCGCGCCAAAGAAGCACATGTCCTGCGCCGCATTGAGCAGGAACTCCGTCACGCCGTCGTCGTCGCCGTCCAGCGGGAGCATGAAGCCCTTGATGAAGGCCCGCTTCCCGTGCAACGCCCTGACCGTGGCCGGGATCGCGACCGACTCCGGCGGGAGGCCATAGGGATCCTCCCCGGTGTCAAAGCCGGCCAGCAGCTCGAACCCTACCTTGGAATAGCCGTCGGGCACCTCGCCGTCGCGTACCGACGGCCCGCGCGGTGGCGGTAACCACGCCGCCAGCACCAACCCCGTGCCCACGAAGAGCAGCGCCGCATGCCGCCGCGCCCACTGCACCAGGCGGCGTGCGACCGGCATCGGTGTGTGCGGGGGCAGGCCATGCGTGGGGGCGGCGTTCATGGAGGGCAACATGGACGCGCCGACCGCCAGAGACGCGGAGATTCTGACCTGTGGTCTCTGCCCGCGAACGAGCGGTCGCCCTCCGCCACCAGTGGCAACCGCGCCGGGCGACGCACCGATCCGCTCACCCAACCGCCGGTGTGGACCACTATCCACTCATCGGCCCGAATCGACCGTTCATGACATGCCCCCTGTCTGTGCCTCGTGCGCGGCGGCATCGTCGCGAGCCCCTCACCCCCAACCCCGGTTGCGTCCAGCCAACGTCGCGGTCCTTCTCACCTTGCTCGGTGCCCTCCCGCTCCACACCGCGGCGCAGGGCGCCAGGCGTCCGTATGCCCCGGCGCGGTACGGCGGGAACTACATGCACAACTACCACATCCCTCCGGCGCCGAGTGCAACGCCGTGGTCACCGGAGTGGTCCCCGGACGGGCGGGAGATCGCGTTCTCGATGATGGGCTCCATCTGGATCGTGGATCCGGCGACCGGGCACGCACGCGAAGTCGTCAGCGGGCCCAAGTACTACGCCTCCCCCGCCTGGTCCCCCGACGGGCGATGGATCGCCTACACGGCGGATGACGCCGGGCGTTCGGTTCAGCTGGAAATCCTCGACCTCGCGTCAGGCACGCGCACACCGCTCACCACCGACCCCCAGGTTGCCCTCGACCCACGCTGGTCCCCGGATGGGTCGCGCCTCGCCTGGACCGCCTCGCGGCCGACCGGCTACTTCAACGTCTTTGTCCGCGCCATCGCCAATGGCACCTGGCAGGGAGACGACGTCCAGGTCACCGCGGACGGCAGCGGCAAGGCGGATCGGCCGTACTTCACCACGCAGGACATGCACCTCACCCCGTCGTGGGCGCCCGACGGCCAACACCTCCTCCTCGTCTCCAATCGTGGTGTCGCGTTAGGCTCGGGGCATGTCTGGCGCGTCCCGGCGCGCGCCAACGGGGCCGCCGACGCCCAACCGCTCCTCCAGGAGCAGACCTTCTACCAGGCCCGCCCGCACGCCCATCCTGACGGCAGCACCTTTGTCTACGCATCGGCGCAGGGCGGTCGACATCCCTGGCTCGACCTCTGGACCGCCCCACTCGGGACGCCCGGGGAACCCCGACGCCTCACCCGGCTCCCGCACGACGCGATCCACCCGCGGTGGTCCCCCGATGGCTCGCGCATTGCCTTCATTGACAACGCCACCGGGACCTCGCGCCTCTCCATCCTGACCGTCGCCACCGGGGCCGTGGTGCCCGTCGCCATTCGGCAGCGCACCTGGCAACGCCCCATGGCGACCCTGCACCTCCGGGTGGTCGACCAGGCGACGGCGCGCGAGACGCCCGCCCGCGTGCACCTCACCGCCACCGACGGCAAGCTCTACACACCGGATGACGCGTACGCCCGGCTCAGCTGGGCCAACGATCGTGTGTTCCATGTGGACGGACGCACCACGACCATCCACCTCCCTGCCGGCCCCGTCACGCTCGATGTCGTCAAGGGATTCGAGTACGCCCCCACGCACCTCACCGTCACCCTCGCCGCCGGCGAACAACGCCCGATCACCGTCTCCCTCGCGCCGCTCGCCGACATGGCGCGCCGCCACTGGTACGGCGGCTCCACCGGGGTGCACATGCACGAGGGTGGCAACCTCAAGTACGCGCAGCAGGCGTTGTTCCTCCATGCCGCCGCCGAGGGGCAACCGTTCCTCGCCAACCCCATCGCGCATAACGACACGCAGCTGCGCGACACCGAGTTCTGGCGCCCGGGCAATGTCGGGGTGCGTCGCCAGGGCCGCACGATCCTCGCCTTTGGCCAGGAACACCGACCCGGCTTTCACGGCCACATCGCCACCTTTGGCACGGCGCAGCGACTCCCGTCGCTCTACCCGGTCACGGTCGGGTACGAAGGCAACCCCGGCACGTCACTCCTCCCCTCCAACACGGACGTGCTCCGCTCGGGCCACCACCCGAAGGGACTCACCGCATACGTCCACGCCTTCGCCGGCGAGGATGACCCGATGCGCGCCGGGCTCGGGCTCGGCAAGGCGTTCATGATCGACGCCGCCCTCGGCACCGTGAATGCCCTCGAATGGGCCACCGCCAACCGCGGCTCCTTCATCCCCTGGTATGCCCTGCTAAACAATGGGTTCCGGGTGGCAGCACTCGGCGGCGAGGATACCATCGCCAACCTCTACATCATGCGCCTGATTGGCGCGGTGCGCACATACGTCTATTGCCCCGCCGGCCTCTCGGCCGACACCTGGTTCGATGGCGCGCGTCGCGGGCGCTCGTTCGTCACCACTGGCCCGCTCGTGGACCTCACCGTCAACGGACGCCGCGTGGGTGATGACGTGCGGCTGCCGGCCACGGGCGGGACCCTCACCCTGCGGGCCTGGGTGCGGTCGGTCACCAGGCTGCAGCGCGTGTTTGTGGTCATGAACGGGGTCGAGGTCGCCGAGCTTCCGCTCGACTCCACGCGCACGCGTGTGGACACCACGATCACCCTCCGAGCCACACGCAGCGGTTGGGTGCACCTCCGCGCCGAGGGATCGGCCGCCGATCGGTTCCCACTCGACGCCTTGTATGCGCAGGCCTTCACCAACCCGACCTGGGTCACGGTCGGCACCATGCCGCCGCGGGACAGTGCCTCCGCCGCGTACGCACTCAAGTGGCTGGACATGTACCAGCTCATGGCCGACGCCTGGCCGGGGTGGGACAACGCCAACGAGAAGCAGCACCTCTGGTCGCAGGTGGACCAGGCCCGCGAGATCTTTCGGCGCGTGCAGCGCGATGCCGCTGTGACCGCCGCGTCGTCCCCGTCACCGTCGTCGCCCTGATACCCGGATCGCACATGCGCCCCGTACGCCTCGTCCTTGCCGCCGTGCTTGCCCTGGGCCCCGTCCACCTCGCGGCCCAGGCCCCTGCAGGATTCCAGTCCGTCGGGTTCAACATCCTCAGCGGGTATGACTGGGAGATGCCTGATCCCCTCGACCCCACGGCCAAGGCGCCGCGCAACGTCATCCCGGCATCGATCAAGGCCCTCGATGGCAAGCCCGTCTACCTGAAGGGCTTCATGCTGCCGCTCGACCTGGACGCCGACGGTGTCACGAAGTTCATGCTGAATGCCAGCATCGACATGTGCTACTTCGGCGCGCCGGTCCGCCTGAACGACTGGATCATGATCACGATGAAGCCGGGGAAGAAAGCGAAGTTCACGCACCTCCCCACGGGAGTCTGGGGCCGGCTCGAGGTGGGTGAGGAGGTCCGGAACGGCCGGATCGTCAGCATTTACCGGATGCTTGCCGAAGACGCCCGCACCGAGTCATGATCCCGACTCCACGCTTTCCCCGGATTTCATGACGGTCCTCGACGTTCGCGACCTCGAGAAGAGCTTTGTCTCACCCGAGGGTGAGCGAAGCATGATCATCGATGTCCCCGCCTTCTCGGTGCAGCCCGGTGAGCAGGTCGGGCTTCGCGGGCCCTCCGGCT
>JAEUJL010000786.1 GCA_016794835.1 Gemmatimonadota bacterium
GGTCGTTGCGGCCGAACAGCGTGCCCACCATGTCATAGTACGGGCACTGCGGCGTGCAGTTCGCGCGAGCAAGGGCAATGCCCTCCGCGTTGTTGCCGATGACGCCGAGCACCTGGTTCAGGTCCGTGAACTTGCGCGTCCCGAGGTTGCGCAGGAGCGAGTACGTGCCCGCGCGCTGCGAGAGGTTGAAGCGCGGGGCACCGGCCGAGCCACGCTTGGTCGTGATCACCACGACGCCGTTGGTCGCCTGCGAGCCGTAGATCGCGCTGGCCGCCGCCGACTTGAGGACTTCCACCGACTCGATGTCGTTCGGGTTGATGTCCGCGAGTCGGTTCGTGCCGTTCTCCTCGCCGGAGTTGAGCTGCCGCGTCGCGACGGACTGGCGGGTGGCGCGTACCGCGTTCGAGATGATGACACCGTCCACGACGAACAGCGGCTGGATGTTGCCGAGGAGTGACGAGGCGCCGCGGATCTGCACCTGGGCACCACCGCCCGGCGCGCCGTTGTTCATGTTGAAGGACACGCCCACCGTCTTGCCCTGCATCGCGCTCTCGAGCGACGGGGCCGGCACGCGGGCGAGTTCCTGCGCGGACACCGCGGAGATCGACGTCGCGGCGTTCTTGCGGTCGATCGTCGTGGCGGCACCCGTCACCGTCACGCCCTCGAGCTGCAGGACGTCCTTCTCCATCGTGAAGTTGGCCGTGCTGGCCGAACCGGCCACGCGCTGCGTGGACCGCTTGTAGCCGATCGCGCGGACTTGCAACGTGACGTCGCCGTTCGGCGCACGCAGGCGGTACTCCCCGCGCTCGTTCGTGCGGGCACCGCCCGCACTGCCAACCACGCCAACGATCGCGTCCGTCAGTGGCTGGCCGGTGCCGGAGACCGTCACCGTCCCGGTGATTTCGCGTTGCTGCGCACCAGCCGACGGTCCCGTCAGCAGCGCCAGCGACGCAATGGCGAAAACAAGAAACCTTCGCACAAGAACCTCCCTCAATGGGGACTGGGGAAACACGCGCCGGCGCTGCAACACGCCCGGCGGCGGGACACGGGGGTGTCCTCGCGAAGGGAGAATTTCGGGCACCGTCGCCCGATGTCAAGAAATTGCCACAATTCATAGAACCGCCGATCCGTCCGCAGGTGGGGCAGGACGAGAGCAATCGGCGTCGGACAGGACCAGCGGTCGCGACTCACCCCATGTTGCGGACCCGCGTCCCGGCCCTGAGCTTGGGGCAACTCGCGCCAACTCCACATGTCCATTCGCCGGTCGTGCCTCGCCCTGCTCCTCGCGTGCCCCATCGCCGCGCACAGCCAGGGCCAACTCCCCTTCACGGCCTCGGACGCGCTGGACATCGCGTCCTTTGCTGTCCTCGACCTTACAAATGACGGCCGCTGGATCGCGGCCACGTCATCCACACGTCGGAGTACGCTCGGCACGGACTACCGACGCGATGGCGACCCGTCCTACATCCGTCCGTCGCGGTCCACCGTGTGGGTCATCGACGCACAAAACGGGGAACGTCGTCAGGTGTTCCCCGATGCGAAGAACATCCGGGCCGCCGCCTGGTCCCCTGACGCCACCCAACTCGGCCTGCTGGTTCTCGTCGACAGCGCCTACGTCCCGATGATCTGGAACCGCGCGACCGGTGCCGCGCGAACACTCCCGGTGCCGCCGGGACAGTACGTGGCCGAGAACTCCGACCTGCGATGGACCGCGGACGGTCGACGCGTCGTCGTGTCGCTCCGCACCATCCAATGGAAGGCGCGCGTCGCGGCCGAGTTTGCCCGCATGACGCGCGGCCCCGTCTTCGTGCAGGATGGAAAGGATCCCTTCCTCGCCTGGGACGCCCTCCGACGCCTCGGCAACGTGCGCTCCGTCGCCGCGATCGAGGTGGCGAGCGGGCGTTCGGCGGAACTCCTGCCTGAGGGCAACATCAGCGCGTTCACGATCTCCGCGGATGACTCCGTCCTCGCCTACCAGGAGGACATCACGCCAAGGACCGACTACGACGTGATCTTCGGGACCGAGAATCGCCTGATGCTCCGCCAGCTCGGCAACACCGCCGCAGCAACGATCGTCCATCCGACCCTTCGCGGGATGACGCTCGCGTGGGCCGACGACGGCCGGCGCTACGCGTACGCGCGGGACGGACGCGTCTTCGTTGCGCGATTGGGCGACGGGAGCCCACGGCAGGTCGCCGGCCCGGATTCGGCACCGGGCACCGCCGCGGACACGAGCGCCGCCGCACGCCAGGCGCGGGCCAACGCGCGCTTCGCGGTCGCGCGATGGTCCCCGCGCGGCGATGCCCTCCTCCTCACGAATCCCCAGGGGTACTGGATTGCCGACGCCACCTCCGGCCAGCGCGAGCTGTTGCTCGCCACCGACACGCTGCCCGGCGCGCCGCGTTATGCACCGGTCGCCTGGTCCCCCGATGGGCGCCACGTCTACTTCAGCCACGCCTCGCGCACCCAGTGGGAACGCGGCCTCCTGCGCGTGGACCGCACGACGCGCCAGCGTGAGGACCTCGCGAGGGACCGCCGCCTGTACCAGGGATTCCGGCTCTCGAAGGACGGGACGCGTTTCGTCTACACGTCGGGAGAAGGCAACCGCCCCGGCGAGCTGTACACGGCCGACGCCTCACTCCGATCGCCACGCGCGTTGACCCATGCCAACCCGCAACTCGCCAACAAGGCGCTGGCCCGCACGGAGCTCATCACCTATCGCGACACCGACGGGCGCACCCGATATGGCGTGGCTTACCTCCCCGCGGGCTTCACCCCCGGGACGCCGGCCCCAACGCTGTTCAACATCTACGAGGACTTCTTCGACGACACCTTCGACGCCACGGTCAACGTGTTCACCTCCGCCGGATATGTCGTCGTCAAGCCGTCGGTGGCCTTTGAGACGGGGTTCCCCGGCGAGGCGTGGCTGAAGGGAGTGACCGCCGCCGCGAACGCCCTCGTCGAGCGCGGGGTCGCCGACTCCGCGCGCCTCGGCGTGTTCGGCACCAGCTACGGCGGCTATGCCACCAACCTCCTCATCACCCAGACCCCACGCTTCAAGGCGGCGGTCAACGTGTCGGGCAAGGTGGACATGATCTCGTTCTACACGGACAGCCCGCGCCTGGGCGTGCGCAACATCCATGCAGCCGAGAAGAGCCAGGACCGGCTCGGCGCGACGCTTTGGCAACAGCCGCAGAAGTACGTGGCGCACTCGGCGATCATGTTCGCCGATCGCATCACGACGCCGCTGATGCTGGTCACCGGTGAGCAGGATTCCAACGTGCCGGCCGACAACTCGCGCGAGATGTATTTCGCACTTCGGCGCCTCGGGAAGGATGTGACCTGGGTGAACTACATGAACTCCGGCCATGGCACGCCAGGCACCAACGCCGCCGAGTTCATCGACTATCACGAGCGACTCCTCGGCTTCTTCGATGGGCACCTCAAGCCGGCACCAGCGGCGGTCGTCGAGGCCACCTCGCTCACCGGGGAGCCCCTGTATCGCAACACCCCCACCGGGGCCGCGGCCACGCGCATGGCAGAGCAGCTCGCCGATGCGCGTCGGGCCTGGCGCATGACGCCCGACAATGCCGACTCCCTGATCTGGTACGGACGGCGCACGGCGTACCCGGGGCG
>JAEUJL010000509.1 GCA_016794835.1 Gemmatimonadota bacterium
ATCATGGCCACGTCGCATGGGGCGGGAAGTGCGGCCAGTCCGTTCACCGTGTCGGACAAGCCGGTGCCCGCCAAGCCGTCGCAGGAGGAGCTCGCGCAGATGCGGCTGCAGTTCTTCGACCGCTATCTCAAGGGCGTGCCCAACGAGGTCGACCGGTGGCCGGCGATCCGCTATTACACGTTGGGTACCGAGGAGTACCGCGAGTCGTCGCGCTGGCCGCTCGAGGGGACCACGGTCCGCCGGTTGTACCCCGATGCGGGTGGTGTGCTGGGATCACGCGTGGCGACCCGTGCGGGCAGCGACCGTTACGCCGTGGACTTCGGGGTGAATACGGGGCCGAACAATCGCTGGGCGACGCAGATGGGTCGACCCGTGCTCAAGCTTCACGACCGCGCGGCGATGGATGCGCGCATGTTGACGTACACCACGGCGCCGCTTGCCCAGGACATGCACATCGCGGGATCGTCGACGATGCATCTCATGGTGAGCTCGACGCACGAGGATGGAGCGCTGTTGGTGTACCTGGAAGACGTCGATCCGTCGGGGCAGAGTCGCTACCTGACCGAGGGCGGTCTCCGGTTGATCCATCGGAAGGTGTCGCGCGATACGGTGTTTGGTGAAAGCCCGTTCCACTCGTACAACCGCGGCGATGCCGCACCGATGCGACCGGGGCGGGTGGAGAAGGTCAGCATTCGCTTGCAGCCGATTTCCGCCGTCGTGAAGGCCGGGCATCGGTTGCGGCTCGCGGTGGCGGGCGCGGACAGCACGGCGTTGGAGCGCGTTCCCGCGACGGGCACGCCGACGCTCACGATCCAGCGGGGCGGGCGTGGAGGTTCGGTGCTGGAACTCCCCATCGCGCCGCGCCGATGATGTGAGGCCCCCCGTGGCGATGGATCATCGCCATGGGTTTCGGTGCGCCGGTCCGCCGATGGTCACTTCGAGCAAGGCTTCGAATACGGCCGCTCGATCCGCGAAGAGCGAGAACTCGGTCTTGGCGGATGAGCCCCCCGCACTCGGGAGGGTGACCGGGTTGCCACCGGCGTTGCCCACGAGGCGGGTGCCATCCTGGCCACGGCTCAACACACGCACGCCGCGGATGGTCCATCCGTTGCGGAGCGTGAGGTTGGCAAAGGCGACGGGCGTGGCCTTGGCCCCCGTCACGACGGGTGGGCTCTGCGGCGGCGTGGTGCAGTCGGCGATGAACAACGGGCGTCCGCGTCCCTGGCTCCCGAGAAACCGCGGATCACTGGCGTCGAACACTCCCACGGCCCGGCACGTCGTCGGCCCCTGCACGTTGCTCGCGAACTGTGCCCCCGCAGCGGCGGCCTCTCCGAAGGTGAGGAGGCGCACCTCCTCCGGGGTGACCGTGCCAGTCGTGCGGGCGTTGTTCGCGGGATGCGGTGCCATCTCACCTAACGAATTGGCAGGGTCCGCCGACGCGGTGGCCACGTGGTCGCCGGCCACGGCACGCCACGACGCCGTCACCGTGACCGCGGCGCCGGGGGCGACAGCGCTCGCCGTGCCGCTGCCCACCTGTTGCGTTCCCGCGGGACCGGCGACGGTGATGGTCCACGGGATATTGAGGGTGTAGTTGGGATCGACGTTCCGCAGCGTGGCCTGCACGGTCATCGTGCTGCCGAGTGCCGGGGTGGTGCTGGAGACGGCCAGGGAGGTCAGCTGCACCCGGTCCGCGGCTGGAGCGATCCTCGGCGCCTTCTGCGGAAGTTGTGCGCGCAGGCCGCCCGGCGCGGCGAGCAGCGCGATCGCGAGTGGCAGGCCGCAAGCCGCGGCGATCCCCCGCGGCGAGGCAAGATCGCGAAGTTCGTGGCAGGCCGTCATGGGCAGGCCTGCTGGTGGCCAGGAATGACTCCCGTGGATGCACCACCGCCGCCGGTGCGGGACGACGCGTTGGTCGCGCCGCGCGGAGTCTGAACCCCATAGACCGTGATGGCTCGATCGAGCGCGAGATTGGCAACGGGTGCGGTGTTGGCGCGCACCGGGCCGCGCGGCGCCACGGTACCGCTCAACACCACCGATGGCTCGGTCGGGGTCGCGGTGACGGCGATCGAATCGACGCTGCGATGTGCGAGGGAAGCCAGGGTGCCTTGGCCGAGCACGGTCCGCTGGCGCGAGCTGCTCCCGACCATGCTGATCTCCCAGGGGACGTTGGTGGCAACGGTCGTCCCGGTGTTCTTCAACACCATGAACACGGTCATTTGTCGGCCGATCGTGGGCCGGCACGCCCCCGACGGCGAAACGCCGATGACTTCGACGGCGTAGCTCGAGAGCGGCGTAGGTGGCAGGTTGCCCGGGGTGGTCTGGGAACCGGGTGGTCGTTGCGCTTCGACCCGCGTTGCGAGGCAAAGGAGCAAGAGCGGCACGCCGATGAGCGCCCGGCGACCGGGCGAATACACGCCGCGAGGCAGTGGATGGTGAGCGCGATCCATGGGGGGCGATGGTGTGGGTTGGCGGTGCGGTGAAACCCTCTGTGGGAGGGACGCAGCTCGCCGGCCCGTTGCGTCACGCCACTGCCGCCTCCGGTGCGCCGTCCTCGATCAGAGCCGGCCTGGCGTGCGCTGCACCAAGCATTCGACGCGGTCGTCCATGCCGGCGGCGTCGGCCGGCGCATCATGGCGCGCCCGCTCGCGCAGTGCCGGGACGCAACGCGATTCGCGTGAGATCGTGATGACGACGGACCTGGCGCCGACCGATCCGGTGATGGTCCAAACGCTCGACTCCCTGATCCCGCCGACCGATACCGTGTCGCAGCCGGCATGGATCCGGTCGACGCGCTTTGCATGGGGAACGCTGCTGATCACCCCACTCGCCCCCGGGCTGGCGAGCTATAGCGCCAAGTACACGGAAGATGTCAACGACACGAGTGGCGCCAACACCACATTGCGGGGCACACAGGCGGGGGTGGTTCGCCATGAAGCCGACGGCTGGCGCATTGTGGCCGTGCACTCATCCCACCCGATGGCGACACACCGCACGCAGGAGGCCTTGATGGCCCGGATG
>JAEUJL010000838.1 GCA_016794835.1 Gemmatimonadota bacterium
TCGGGGAATCCACCGGCGACCACGGCAAGGCGACCAGCGCGGACTTTGCGGACGACGTGCGCAGCATCGTGGCCTGGTTGCGCGCCCGGCCGGAGATCGACCCGGACCGCGTGATGTTGATGGGGCACAGCGAGGGCGGGATGATCGCCCCGATGGTGGCCGCCACGGACGCGCGGCTGGCCGGCATCGTGCTCCTCGCCGGCCCCGGGGAGAAGGGCGAGCCCATCCTGCGGTTCCAGCTGCGCAACGGCATCGAGAAGGAGCCGTCCCTCAGCCGCGCCGCGAAGGACTCCGCGTTGCGCACGATCGACGGGACGATCGCCGGGCTCAAGAAGGACAACGCCTGGATGCGCTTCTTCCTCGAGCACGATCCCCTCCCCGTCGCGCGGCAGGTGAAGGTCCCCACCTACATCGTGCAGGGCGCCACCGACCAGCAGGTCACGGCGAACCAGGCCGCCCTGCTCGAGCAGGCGTTCAAGGCGGGCGGCAACCGCGACGTCACCGTGACGGTCTTTGCCGACCGGAACCACCTCTTCCTGGCCGATCCGGATGGCACGCCGGCCAACTACGGAAAGCTTTCCAGTGGCCGCATCGGCGGGGACGTGATCGGGCCGGTCGTCGACTGGGTGGTGGCGCGGGCGCGGGCCGGCAAGCCGGGAGTCGTGCCATGAGCGCACATGCCGCGGCCGAACCGACCCGCAAAGCGCGAGAGTTGGCGGAACACCTCAAGCAGGCCATCGGCGACTACCGCATGCGCGACGCCAAGGTGACCGACCAGGACGTGCAGATGGCGATCAAGCTGCTGCAAACCTCCTCAGCCAACGAGCTGCGCGTCGCGCTCGCGATCATCGCGGCCTGTGTCGGGGCGTTTGTCACCGTCGGCCTCGGCATCGCGGCCTCCAAGGGACGCCTGGGCGGTGGCGCCTCGTCCCCCATCATCTGGGTCTCCATTGGCCTGGCCATCACGGGCACCGTGCTCGGCGTGATCCTGGGACGCCGCTCGGAATAACGAGGTAGCGCGCGGGCTCAGTCGCCCAGCGTTTCCACCATGACCCGCGAGGCCAGTGCGGGGCCCACCTGCACGGTCACCTTCCCGACGCGAAGCGAGATGGGCCCCTCGAACGGGGCCCGCTCGGCGATGGTGACCATCACGCCGGGTCGGATGCCGATCCTGGCCAGGTAGCGCAGCAACTCACCATCCTCGTCACTCACCCGGGTGACCCGCGAACGTTGCCCCGTCCCGAGGTCGGCCAGCGTCTGCTGCGGGGTCTCGTCGATGGTGCCTTCGCGCGTCGGGATGGGATGCCCGTGCGGGTCGGTCATCGGTTCGCCGATGGCGGCGGCCATGCGGTCGATCAGCTCATCCGAGGCCGCGTGCTCGAGCCGCTCCGCCTCCTCGTGCACCCGGTCCCAGGCATAGCCTAACGCCTTGGCGAGGTACGCCTCGATCACCCGGTGACGGCGGATGGTCCGCAGCGCGGCCCGCCGCCCCGTGCCGGTGAGCCGCACCCCGCGATAGCGCTCGTACGACACCAGCCCCTGGTCGGCGAGTCGCCGCACCATCCCGCTGACGGAGGCCGCCGCGATGGACAGGCGGCTGGCGATTTCGTTCGTTCCCGCGGCATCGCCGGCCTGCTCGATCGCGTAGATCGCCTTGAGGTA
>JAEUJL010000855.1 GCA_016794835.1 Gemmatimonadota bacterium
TTCGCGAAGTACAGCACCTGGTCTTCCGGGTCATTCAGCGGCACGCCGTCGAGCGTGATGTTGATCCGTGTCTGGTCCATGCCGCGCAGCCGGAGGTACGAGTACCCCCACGCGGTGCCGGTTTCGGTGTGCGCCGTGACCGAGGGAACCGCCCCCTGCAGGAGCAGTGGCGCCTCCTGCCCCAGGTGTCGTGCGACGATGGTCGCGCGGTCCAGCGTCCGCTCCGCGATCGGGGCGAGGACGCCGCCGCGAATCGCCCGCACGAGGACTCCCTCGAGTCGCCCGGTGTCAGCGCGGGCGATGCTGTCGCGCGCGGTGGCCTGGGACAACGTGTCACGCGGAGCCGCCAGCCCGAGGGCCAAGGCCAACGTGATGAACGGAACGCGCGGTGTACGCGCGATGCTGCGCCGTGCGCGCCGTGGGCGCGCGTGCCTGCTCAGGAACATCGATGGACTCCCTACGCCGGTACGAACCGGATCAGGTTCTACGGGACTCTCTCAGCCGTGCGCGCACCCGCCGCGACGGCACCCCGGTCATGTGCGGCGGATCTTAGTGAGGGGAGAACGTCCGCGTAAGAGGGCGCGCGAAGAGCGAGCGACTGCGGCGCCCCGCGCGTCCGGCCGGCGTGGCTACCGACCGATGATGAGCGCCCCGACGAGCGCCACCACCACGAGCCCCAGCGCGAGCGTGACCCGCTGCCGGAACGCGCCCTGGCCAAGGAATGCGGCGACCCCGAGCTTGAACAGTGTCGTCCCCAGGACACCCACCACGATCACCGCGGGCAGGCTCGACTCCGCCGCCCCGTTCATCGTCCCGTCCTGGCGCGACGCCGAGATGGTCAGCGCATCGATGTCGGTCATCCCGAGGAAGAACCCGATGACATAGAGCCCGGCGGCGCCAAACGAGCGGGACGCCGCGTGGATCGCGTACATCGCCACCTGGTAGATCGCCGCCAGTTGCAGTGCCGGACCGACGTGCATCGGGTTCCTGCCCTCGGGCTCATCGCCTTCGGCCGCCGCGGTCCGGTGCAACGTGAACCACAGTGCGAGGAGGATCAGCACAAACGGCACGGTGAGCCGCGTGGCAACGCGCGCCCCGAGCGCCGGGTTGAGGACGAGGGCCGTCAGCGCCACCCGTGGAAACACCGCGGCGTTGGCCGCGATCGCTCCGCTCGCCAGCGCGGATGCAATCGCTGGTTGGGCCCGTGCCACCCGGGCATACGACAGCGTCACGCTGGTCGACGAGATCAAGCCGCCCAGGAGCCCGGCGAGGGTGTACCCGTTCCGGTTCCCCACGCGACGACGCGCCACATAGCCGGCGAACTCGAGCCCGGTGATCAGCAGCACGACGAACCACAGCTCGCGCGGCCGGATGCCCACCCCGGGACCAAACGGACCGACCGGCAGGAGCGGCAACACCACGGCGGCCATCACCGCAAAGCGCACCCCCGAGCGGAACTCGCCATCGTCCACGCGCTCCACCCATCCGTGCAGGCGGGTCTTCTCCATCAGCAGCAGGACGGTCGCCGC
>JAEUJL010000541.1 GCA_016794835.1 Gemmatimonadota bacterium
GCTCGTGCAGCAGCCGTTTTCGTTCGCCATCGCCAAGTAACCCTTTCTCCACCTCGGAGTTTCAGTCGCTATGAATATCAATCTGCAGGACATCTACCAGCACACCCCGTTCTTCGGGAAGTTCTTGTGGGCGGTCATGGCCTTCATGTCGGTGTGGTCGATGTCGACGGCCATCGGCAAGCTCTGGAGCCTGCGCAAGGCGCAGAAGGAAACCGTGAAGTTCGCGCCCGAGTTCTCGCAGTTCCTGGAAGAGGACAACCTGGGCGAGGCGATCAAGCTGGCCGAAGGGTACAAGAAGTCGCACGTCGCCCGGGTGCTCGGTGGCGCGCTGGCCGAAGTCAAGCCGCTGATCATGGACGGCTCGGTGACGGTCGCCGACATCAACACGGCGGAGCGGGCGGTCGAGCGTGAAATGCTGATGGAGATGGTGTCCCTCAAGCGCGGCCTGGCCATTCTCGCCACGGTGGGTTCGACCTCGCCGTTCGTCGGTCTGCTCGGCACGGTGTTCGGCATCATCAACGCCTTCACGGGCATGGCCACCTCCGGCGGCGCCGGTATCGCCGCGATCTCGGCCGGTATCGCCGAGGCGCTCATCGCGACGGGCTTCGGTCTCATCGTCGCCATCCCGGCCGTGTGGTTCTACAACTACTTCACGACCAAGATCGACAACCTCTCGGCGGAAATGACCTACACGTCGAAGGAAATGATCGACTACCTCATCAAGGGTGTCTCGGGTGAGTTCGGCCGTTCGCGCTTCACCCGCGAGTTCAACACGCAGGCCCAGGGCGCTGCTCCGATCTCGCAGTAAGCCATACGCACGCCTAACCGGAGAATCCCATGGGTATGTCAGTCGGCGGCGGGTCCGGCGTAAAGGCCGAGCCCAATGTCGTGCCCATGATCGACGTCATGCTGGTGTTGCTCATCATCTTCATGGTGGTGACACCAGCCATCACCTCGGGCTTTACCGCGGTGGCCCCGGAAGGGGTCAACCTCAAGGCCCACCCCGAGGAAGACCTCGATCAAGTGCTCGGCATCGACGCCAGCGGCAAGTACTACATGAACAAGAAGTCGATCGACATGTTCTCGGAGCCTGGTGCCGACCAGAACGAGAAGATCGGCAACATCCTCCGTGCGATCTACGACAAGCGCACGGTCGACAAGATCCTGTACATCAAGGCGCACAAGGAACTCGAGTACGGGAAGATCCTGGACGCGATGGATATCGCGTCCAAGGCCGGTGTCCGTGTGGTCGGCGCCGTCTCGGATCAGCGGCCAGGCACGACGTCCTCGGTCGAAGGCGATAACCCTCAAGACGTCAAGAGATAGGGAGGCCATCGACTATGGGAATGAGTGTTGGCGGCAGCGGCGCGCTCAACAATGAGCCGAATGTCGTCCCGATGATCGACGTCATGCTCGTGCTGCTCATCATCTTCATGGTGATGCAGCCGACCGTGCGTCGCGCCGTGGACCTGCAGTTGCCAGACCCGAACCCGACGATCGCCCCGGCGAACGCGGTCTCGGACCAGATCGTGATGGAGATCCTCCCGAACGACCAGTACGCGATCAACAAGGAAAACGTCCCGAAGGACGCCTTGGCCGCGCGCATCAAGTCGATCTATGACCCGCGCCCGGAAAAGATCATGTTCGTGAAGGGCGATCCCACCGTGAAGTACCAGAACGTCATCTGGGCAATGGACCAGGCTCGCGGGAGTGGCGTGAAGGTGCTCGGCGTGACGCCAAAGGACCCCGCCCCGGCCAAGTAGGGACGGATACTTCAGTCACTGCGACGGCGGCCCCCACAGGGCCGCCGTTTGCATTCCGGCCATGAACCCTTTCCGGGCCAGGGTCGTATAACTTTGCGCATGACCCAGCCGCGCCCGTGACCCTCCGGCGATCCACCTTCGTCCCCGAGCCGACCCCGCCCAGCGCCCCCCAGACGGGGCGCCGGTCGTATCGGCCGCCGCTCGGCATTCCGGACCGCGAGCGGAACCGACGTGAGGCGACCATTGCCTCACTTGCCCTCCACATTCTGCTGATAGTCCTGGTCATCGCGCCTCCCCTCTGGCTGGCCGAGTCGATCAATGCCACCCAGCAGCAGGGCCCCCGGGGTGACGGTCGGGCGGGCGGGGGGGGAGGGGGTAACCGCGGGACCGGCGGTGAGCTCACCCGCGAGTCGCTCCGCTTCTTCGCCATTCCAGAGCCCCCGGCCGCCGCGCAGGTGCAGCCGGTCCCGGTCGAGGTGCCGAAGCCGGAGGTCCCGCCTCCGGTGCCGCCCAAGCCCGAGCCGCAGCCGCAGGCTGCGCCACAGCCCGCCGCGGCCGACACGGCGAAGGGGACGACCACCCAGCAGGCGAGTGTTGATCCCGGAACGGGCGGTGGGACCGGCAAGGACGGTACGGCCGGCACCGGACCGGGGTCTGGCGGTGGTGTGGGCTCCGGCGTCGGCACCGGGCGAGGGTCTGGGACAGGCTCCGGAACGGGCAACGGCAACGATGACGACGAGGTGTTCCCGCCCACGGTCGTGGCCCTCCCCATCCTGCCGCTCCCGGTCCCCGGCAAGGTCCGGCCGTACAAGATGGTCGCCTACTTCGAAGTAGATACGCTTGGCAACGCCCGGCTCCTCGCCTTCAACCCGTCAAACGACGGTGGCTACAATCGGCGGGTCCGCGAGATGCTCTCCGAGATCCGCTTTCGTCCCGCGGTCCGGGGGAACGGCCGTCCCGTCCTGGATACGGCCATCGTGACGGCCGAGGCGCCGCGCACGTAAGTCCAGTTCCTGCTTGTGTCTGGCCAGTCACGGGCATGGCGAGTATCTTTTCGCCGCCCGGGCTCCGCCCTTTCTCGCACAGGTGAGGGAGTGCAGTCCCAGGCATGACGAGCGGGCGGCCCCACTGCCCGCTCGCTGCGTATGCGGGGTCGCGCCTGTCGAGTGTCGTTTTCGCGCGACCCAGGCCCCCAATTCCCTGCCTGGAGAACGTGTAATGCCGATTCGCTCGTCTCACCGCTGGCTGAGGGCGCTGTCCCTCGGTTTGGCGCTCCTGGTCGGCTCCGCACCAGTGGCGGCGCAGACCCCGGACCCCGTCGCCGCGACGGTGACTGCCGCGCCGGCTCCCGTGCAAGCCGAACCGGTGCAGCATCAACCCGGCGGCGAAGCCAACCTCAAGGTCCCGGACCTCTCGACGGCCACCTTCTTTGGTGGCACCAGTGGTCGCACCCTGCTGATGAGCGGGATCCTGGTCTCGGTCCTCGGCCTGTTGTTCGGGCTCTGGATCTACAGCCAGCTCAAGGCGATGCCGGTGCATCGGTCGATGCTTGAGGTCTCCGAGCTGATCTATGCGACCTGCAAGACGTACCTGCAGACGCAGGGCAAGTTCATCATGGTGCTGTGGTTGTTCATCGGCGCCATCGTCGCGTTGTATTTCGGGGCGCTGGCCCCCTCGGTGGACCCGGCGACCGGGGCCGAGGTGCGCGGCTTTCCGATGTTCAAGGTCCTCATCATCCTGCTCTTCTCGCTGATCGGTATCGCGGGATCGTACGGGGTGGCGTGGTTCGGCATTCGCGTGAACACCTTCGCCAACTCGCGCACGGCGTTCGCCGCGCTCAAGGGCAAGCCGTTCCCGGCGTATGCGATTCCGCTCAAGGCCGGCATGTCGATCGGGATGATGCTGATCTCGGTCGAGCTCCTGTTGATGCTCTTCATCCTCCTGTTCGTGCCGGGGGACTACGCGGGCGCCTGCTTCATCGGCTTCGCGATCGGTGAGTCGCTCGG
>JAEUJL010000075.1 GCA_016794835.1 Gemmatimonadota bacterium
CGCCTGCGCCCCGTTCATGTTCCACGAGACGGCGCGGGCGATCGTCCAGGTGCATGACCGGTACGTGGACACCGCCCAGACCCTCGGGGCGACCTCCACGCACATCATCTCGAAGGTGCTGATCGCGCTCGCGCTCCCCGACATCTATGCCACCCTGCGGAGCAACTTCGGGTTGGCGTTCGGCTACGTGATGCTGGCCGAGGTGGTCGATGCCAAGGCCGGGCTCGGCTTCATGCTCCTCCAGAGCCAGCGACGCGGCCTCCCGGAGCACCTGTTGGCTACGCTGCTCGTCATTGGCCTGATCGCCTGGCTCATCGACCATGGGTTCAAGTTCTTCCAGCGCGGCTTCTTCCCGTACCGGCCGGTCCATGAGTGAGAACGCCAGCACGGGCGGGACCGCGGGGACCCCGGCGCCGCAGGACAAGCTGCTCGAGGCGCCGGTCGCACCCAGGCTGCTCGACACCCCGGTGGCGCCGGCCTTGCTCGCCCCACCGGTGCTTCCCCCCGTCGTGAAGTTCACCGGGGTGTCAAAGACGTACGACGATGGCTACACCGCGGTCCGGGACATCACCTTCACCATCCAGGACAACCCGAACCACATGGAGATCGTCGGCGTCCTCGGCCCTTCGGGGTGCGGGAAGTCGACGGTGCTGCGGTTGATTGCCGGCCTCACCCCACAGTACCCGGCGACCACCGGGACGGTGGAGGTCATGGGCAAGCCGGTGACCGGACCGGGCCCCGATCGGGGCTTCGTCTTCCAGGACTACACGTCGTTTGACAACCGGTCCGTAATCGACAACATCGCCTTTGGCCTCGAGTGCCAGGGGGTGTCGACGGCGGAACGGTACGAGCGGGCCCGGGAGTGGATCGGCAAGGTGGGACTGAACGTCGACCGGGACCAGTACAAGTATCCGCACCAGCTCTCGGGTGGGATGCGCCAGCGCGTGGCCCTGGCTCGCACCCTGATCCTCAAGCCGCGCGTCATCCTGATGGATGAGCCGTTCGGCGCGCTGGACCCGCGCACGCGCTACGCGATGCAGGATCTCCTGGTCGCGCTGGCGCACGAGGTGCAGGCCACGGTGTTCCTCGTGACCCACAGTATCGAGGAGGCGGTGTACGTGGCGGACCGCCTGCACATCTTCTCGAGCGCGCCGGGAACCATCCTCAAGGAAATGCCGGTGCCGCCGCCAGATCGCCCCGCGCTCGTGATGCAACGCGAGCCGGAATTCATCAAGACGGTATTTGAGGTGCGCGACCTGATCGAGACCCTGGAGACTTCCACCAAGGCGGGGGATTGATGGCCGATCCCGCTCCCCCGCGGCCCAGCTTCCGGCGGTACTTCGGGGCCGCCTTCCGGAACAAGTGGAACCTGCTGCTCTTCGGCGCGGGGGCGGCATTCGCTGCCTTGTCCCCGTTCCCGGATGCGCTGGTCCCGATCGTGCTCGGCGTCGAGGGGCTGTTCGCCCTGGGGCTGGCCGCGCACCCGCGATTCCAGCAGGCCGTGGACGCCCGGTTGCACAAGGAGACGCGGACCGCGACCGCCGTCTCCTCGTCGCAGATGTTCCTCAAGCTGCTCGACCGGCTGGATCCGCGCGATCGCACCCGCTTTCGGCAGCTTGTCACTCACTGCGAGCAGATGCAGGACCTGGCGTCCGGGGTGGGGGGTGGTCGCAGCCCCGCGGATGACATGCGCCAGCAGGCCCTCAATCGACTGCTCTTCTTTCACCTGCGCCTACTCATCACGCGCGATTCGCTGCTGACCTTCCTGGACCAGAGCAACCTGCTGGAGATCAAGGACCGCCAGGTGCGCACCGAACGCCAGCTGGCCACGGCGCGCGCCAACAATGACGCCCGGCTCGTGGGCTCGCTCGAGGACACCTTGAAGGACCTCACGACCCGGATCGCGAACCTCGAGAAGGCGGAGCATGACGCCAAGTTCATCGAGGTGGAGCTGGAACGGATCGAGGGGAAGGCACAGGCCCTCGCCGAGTCCGCCATTGCGCGGCAGGACCCCACCGAACTTGCCGCGCAGGTCACCGCCTTCACCGACACCCTCAAGCTGTCCGAGGACGTGGAGGCACGGATGGTATCCCTCCAGGACCTCGAGTTGTCGACCACCGACGCCCCCATGATCCTCAACTCGGCCGCGGTGCGCGTCCGTGAGTAGCGCCACGATCCCCAACGGGCGCGTCGTCCCTGAATGGCACCCGGAGTGGGCCCGGTCGGTGGCGAACGCGTACTACGCCGGCACCGCGTCGGTCTTCATCCTGCACGGGAACACGTACGACGAAGTGCCGCTCGAGCCGGATCCCGGGACGACCTACGGTCCCGTGACGACCTTTCTCGCCGAGCAGCTGTTTGGCTCCTGGGACCTGGTGCTGCACTACGACGTGGGGCGCGGGATCCGGCCGTTCGCCGGCCGCGACATCACGCGATTTCGGTCCATGCTGCCGCGGACCGCGGAGATCTTCGGGACGGACCTGGAGAAGGCCCGCGTGGTGGAGCCGCAAGCGGTCTTCGCCGCGCTGGATCGCTACCTCATCCGCCAGCTGCACACCCCGAGCGAGGAGCGGCTGCGTGTGGCCCTCCTCGTGGACCACGCCTCGTTCGTCTTTCCGTCCGCCGAGCCAGGGACGCTGTCGCTCTCGGCGAGTGCGGCCGCGGTGACCATGGTGAACTGGGCGGCCGCCCCGCAGGTGCGTCGCATCGACTTTGCGTGCGTGATGATCGATGAACGACGGTCGAACCTGCAGGCGCGCCTGGTCCAGAATCCGCACGTGATGGTGCAGGAGATCCCGCTGCCCAACGAGGGACAGCGCACCCGCTTCGTGCAGGCGATGGCGAACGGGCGCACCGCGACGCTCGCAGATGGGCTCACGCTCGACCGGTATGCGAAGGAGACGGCCGGGCTCTCGCTGAACGACCTCGCCCCGCCGCTGCGGGCGGCCCTCGATGGCCGCGCGCTGACCGGGAAGGCGTTCGCGCAACTCAAGAAGGGGCTCATCGAGCGCCAGTGCCACGGCCTGCTGGAGTTTGTGGAACCGCGCTGGACGCTGGAGGACGTCGTGGGGCTGGAGGCCGCGAAGCGCACCCTGCGTGAGGATGCGAAGCTGGTCACCAGCGGGCAGCGGCAGTTCGCCCCGATGGGATACCTCATCTGCGGGCCGGTGGGGACGGGCAAGACCTTCCTCGTGATGGCGGCCGCCGGCGAGATGGGGATGCCGTGCGTCACCCTCAAGAACTTCCGCTCCAAGTACGTCGGTGAGACGGAGGCCAACCTGGAGCATGTGCTGGCCGTCCTGCGCGCGATGGGCCCGGTGATGGTCATCATCGACGAGGCGGACGCCATGCTCGGCGATCGCGATGATGGCGGCGACGGCGGGGTCTCGAGCCGCGTCTTCGGGATGATCGCCCACCAGATGGGCAACTCCGCCTATCGCGGGCAGATCATCTGGGTGCTGATGACGGCGCGCCCTGACCTCCTCCCGATCGACCTCAAGCGCCAGGGACGCGCCGAAGTCCACATCCCCCTGTTCTATCCGGACAGCGGCGTTGAGCTGCAGGCCATGCTCACGGCGATGGCCCGCAAGGTGGGGACCGCGCTGGCCCCCGATGCGCTGCCTGCCCCCGATGCCATTCCCCACGTCGGCATGCTCTCGGGCGCCGACATCGAGGGAATCATCACGCGCGCCGCGCGCCAGGCGCGCATTGCGGGGGAGGAGACCATTGCGAAGGACCGCCTGGCGGCCGCACTCGCCGACTTCGT
>JAEUJL010000090.1 GCA_016794835.1 Gemmatimonadota bacterium
CGCGCGGCCACGGTGTACAGCATCCTGGTGGGGCTGGCCCTGCTGTCGTTCGTGCCGGGGGCGCTGTGGACGCGATCGTGGACCTACGTGATCACACTCCTGCCGATCGTGCTCCTCGGACGGAGCGCGGTGGTCATGGCGTCCGGGGCGTGGCGAGAGAAAGCGCGCCTCGAGGACGCGGCGATCCGCGGGTTCCTCGGCATGCTGTCGATTCCCCTCGCCCTGGGCGCGGCCTTCGCCGTGCAGGCGTTGCGCCGTTAGGCACCCCGCACGGCGGGGCCCACCACGGCGCCGATGGACGTCACGGCTTGACGGGCTTCGCTCCGGCCTTGAGGTGGACCTGGATGAGGCCACCCTCGGGACTCGACGGCCCCTTGAGGACCTCGACGCGAGCGATGTCCTCGAGAGCGACCCGGAAGGGCCCCATGGTCGACACCCCATTCACCTCGCGCCCCATCCCCCGCCCGGACCACAGCTCACGCCCCTCGGCGTCGATGAGGCTCACGACCGGCTCGGCACGCGCGTCCGACGGTCGCCTGGCGATCGTGTCAGCCCCCGATGGCCGCGACAGCTCCACCACCGAACGCCCGTCGCGCGTCGACGTACCCACCCGAACCCGCCCAATCGCCGTCATGCCGGAATCACCGGAAGCGGCCACCGGTCGCTCGACCACGCTAAGGGAGTCCGCGCGCACCCGGATCCGTACGCCCCCGGGCTCGCCGGTGATCGGGCGCCCCATCACCGTGGACGGGGCGCGCGACGACGGCGCCTGCCACGTGACGCCGGGCTTGAGACGCACCACGATCATCCCGCCGCGTGCCCCTTCGGGGAGCACGTCGCGGCCCTTGATCACCTCTACCGATGCGATGCCTTCCGGGGAGAACCCGGCGAGCACCGAGTCCCGGGCGCCATCCATCCGGCCGCTGTGGATCACGGTGTTGTTCGCATCGCGCACGACGAGCACCGGGCTCGTCGACGTGTCGGCGGTCGAGAGGTTAAGGGAGACGCCCTCGACAAGCGCGGTCCGCACCGAATCGCGGTTGTCACCCGCGATCACCACCGGTGAGGCCTGGCCGTCCTTCACGATGTAGTCCGCCACCGGGGCCACCGGCGCGGGCATCCGCGTCTCGCAGGCGGCGACACCGGCCAGGATGACCAGGAGTCCGGTGGCGGCGCGGCGCGCGGGGGTGAGCGAGGGGGTCGTGGTCATGGCATCGATCCGGGAACGAAGTTGGCTGGCGGAGTTTGCCAGGGAGAGGAGCGCCGGCAGCGGTCGCGACCGGGGGACCACAAGGTCAAGCAGGAGCGAAGCGTAGGCGCCTAACGGGGCGCCGCGCCGCAGGACGCGCGCATCACAATCACACTCGATCGCCGTTCGCAGTCGCCGCAGGCACCACCAGAGCGGGAGGTTCCACGGCATGACGACGAGCAGCGCGGTGGCACCCAGCAGGAGCCGTGGATCACCCGCGGCGACATGTTCCCCTTCGTGTGCCAGGAGAAGCTGCGCCGCCGGCTCCGGCAGCTGCCGGAGGGAGCGTGGGACCAGGATGGCAGGATGCCCCCACGGTGCAGCGCCCGGGCCCACGTCGTCCGTCTCGAGGACCGGGGTCCCGAACCACGAGGCGATGGCCCCACGTCGCCGTGCGTACGCGAGGGCAACCACGCCTCCAACGATACTCAACATCACGGCCGCCGAGCCCAAGCCCCAGGCCACCGCCGCGACATCTCGCACACGTGTGACCGGCGCCATCGGCGCCGCTCGCACGACGGGGGCGGGGAGTTCCATCGGTGCCCTCGGCACCTCGCGCACCACACGCGGCCGGATCGCCACCCCCAGGGGGATCAGGACCATCGCGACCATGGCGGCCAGCCACACAAATCGCGTGGGACGCCCGGCGGCCCGCTGCCAACGCGCTACGCCCCAGGCGCTCACGGCAATGGCCGCGCCGACGAGCGTGGCGTAGGCCATCCATGTGAGCGCCACCGACCCACCGGTTGTCATCGTCACGGCGCCTCCCGCCCCTTCAGGCGCTCGTTCAACACGCGCCGGAGGTTCCGGATTTCGTCGTCTGTCACCCCCTGCCCCTCCACGAGGTGCGCGAGGAGCAGCTCACGGGATCCCCCGAAGATCTTGTCCACGATCCGACCGAGCGCCGAGCTGCCGGCCGCCTCGCGGGCAACGAGCGGCAGGTACCGGTGCGCCTTGCCGACGACCTCGTGGCCAACGTGCCCCTTCGCCTCGAGCGTCCGCAGGACGGTGAGCACCGTGGTGTAGGCCAGCGAGTCGGCGAGCGCCTCGCGCACCTCGGCGACCGTGCTTGGCCCGCGCTCCCAGAGCACCGCCATGCAGTCGAGTTCCCGTTCCGTGAACGACGCCATCCGGCTCCTACTAAAAGGCTCGTTGGTAGGCTACACCACCCGGTGAGATCTGTCAACTAGAGACTTAGTTGGATGAAACCCGCGGACTGCGGGGGGCGAAGGGTGCTCAGCGGTTCAATCCCTCCGGTCCGTCCTGCGGTCCAAGAGGAGCTGGCGCCGCGCGACGTCCCGTTCACCCCGACAACCACCTCCATGAAATCCTTGTTGCGACTCCTGCTTCTGCCTGCACTTCTGGTGTCCTTCCGGTCCGCCGAGGGCGGCGCCCAGGAGAAGAAGATCATCCCGGGGCTCTACGAGATGGTGCCCGACGCGAACTTCAGTGCCGATTTTGATCCCACCGGGGTCGTCATCGAACTCACCGACGTGCAGATGACCGCGACGATGCAGGGGCAGCTCCTGATCCGGAGCAAGATCTCGCTGTCGGGCGACATCATGACCGTCGAGGACCTGGAGGGTCAGGTGGCCTGCCCCGGGATCGGGAAGTTCAAGGTGAGCTTCACGGACAAGGGGTTCCGGATGACCCCAGTGGAGGATCCGTGCGCGGAGCGCGGCGCGGTGTTGGCGCAGGTGACCATGGTGAAGAAGGGCTGACCGCCCGTCCCCCGAACACTGACGGCCTCGCCACGCCAGGCGGGGCCGTTGTGATTCGGGGGCGCAACTTCCGGGTTGGCCCGGCCTCCGCGCCACCGTAGGATCCCGCCATGGCCCGGCCGACCGACTTTGACCGCATCACGAGGGCGCTCGCCTTCCTCGAGGCACACGCCCCCGCGCAGCCCTCGCTCGGCGCACTGGCCGCCCACGTGGGGTTGAGCGAGTTCCACCTGCAGCGGCTCTTTACCCGCTGGGCCGGGGTGAGCCCCAAGCGCTTCATGCAGGTGCAGGCCCTCCATCACGCCAAGGCAGCGCTCGAGGGGGCGCGGAGCGTGCTGGACGGGACGTGGGAGGCCGGATTGTCGAGCCCCGGGCGCCTGCACGACCTCTTTGTCACGCTCGAGGCCGTGACGCCGGGGGAATACCGGAGCGGCGGCGCCGGGTTGCGCATCGACGCGGGGTTCCACGCCACGCCGTTCGGTGAGTGCTTGTTAGGCACGACCGCGCGTGGCGTCTGCGGCCTGTCGTTCTTCGATGGCGACCGGGACGCGGCCTGGGCCGACCTGGAGGCGCGATGGCCCGGGGCCGTGATCGCCGAGGCCCCCCGGCGCACCGCGCGCACGGCCGCAGCGATCTTCGACCCGTTAGGCAGCCCCGCCGACCGGCCGCTCGCGCTCCTGGTCCGCGGGACCAACTTCCAGGTGCAGGTCTGGACCGCCCTCCTGCGCATCCCGCCGGGACAGTGCGCCGCCTACGAGGACGTGGCCAGCGCGGTGGGGAACCCGAAGGCGGTGCGCGCGGTCGGCACGGCCGTGGGACGCAACCCGATCGCGTTCCTCATCCCGTGCCATCGCGTGATCCGCGCGAACGGGGCGATCGGCGGCTACCGCTGGGGGGTGCCCCGAAAACGCGCGATCCTCGCCTGGGAGGCGGGGCGGCGGGCGGGGTAGTCACCGGTCCGGCGTGATGCGGCGCGGACGACTCGTCGGTGGGACGACGCCCGCGAGGCGGTAGCCCGACACCAGCTTGCCGTAGTGCTCGGCCTGGTGTTCCACCCACATCACGAGCCGGGGGGACGCGCCCTTCTCCACCGCGGGATACGAGGCGGCGATCGCGGCCTCCATCTCCCGGATCATCAGGGCCCGGGTCCGGGGCTTGGCCTCGTCCGCTTTCTCGCGCGCGGCATAGTCGAACGGCTGCCCGAGCAATTCGGCGGTCGACATTTCGAGCCCGATCGTCACGTGGCGCAACTCATCCATGAGGGTGCGTGCGTCCGGGTGTGGGCGCGTCTCGAGGCGTGCGTCCGGAAGCTGTGCGTCTTTTGCCATCACCAGAATCTTGTCGTGGAGCGCCTTCCACTGGCGGGTCGTGGCCTGCTCCCAGGTGGGACCTTGCCCGGCCCCCTGCGCCAGCGCCCGGTGGGAGCTGAGGGTCAGGGCCAGGATGAGGATGGGACGGACGAAGCACACAGGCATTCTCGCGAGGGTGGTGGTGACGAGGAATGTGGGCCACGCGTTCGCATTCCGCTGGCGGCCCGTGACCAAGAGCCGGATCAAGGACGCGAGTCGCCGCTGGGCGTGTCGATGACCACCATCGCGAGCGCAACACGGAGGTACGTGCCGCGCGAGGTACTCGACCAGTGACGCGCGTCGGGATAATGTCCGAATCCCGATCGCTCAAGCGGACGGGGATCTCCTCAACCGAGTCGCGTGTCACACCACCACATCAGCGTCATTCCCGGCGACGGGATCGGCAAGGAAGTCATCCCCGAAGGCCTCCGCGTGCTGGAGGCGGTCGCGTCGCGTCGCGGCCTCTCGTTCACCTGGCACGAGAAGCCCTGGGCGAGCTGCGATTGGTACCTCGCCCACGGCCAGATGATGCCGGAGGACTGGCGCCAACAGCTGGTGGCGACCGAGGCGATCTACTTCGGCGCCGTCGGATGGCCCGCGACGGTTCCCGACCATGTGTCGCTCTGGGGCAGCCTGCTCAAGTTCCGGCGCGAGTTCGACCAGTACGTCAACCTGCGCCCCTGCCGGTTGATGCCCGGCGTCCCCTCCCCGCTCGCCGGCCGCACCCCGGGCGACATCGACTTCTACGTCGTGCGCGAGAACACCGAGGGGGAGTACTCGAGCATCGGGGGACGCCTCTTCGAGGGGACGTCGCGCGAGACGGTGATCCAGGAGACGGTGATGACGCGCATCGGGGTGGACCGCGTGCTGCGCTTCGCCTTCGACCTCGCGCAGCGCCGGCCGAAGCGCCACCTCACGTCGGCGACGAAGAGCAACGGGATCAACATCACGATGCCCTACTGGGACGAGCGCGTCGCCGCGATGGCGACGGCGTTCCCCGACGTGCGCGTCGACAAGTACCACATCGACATCCTGTGCGCCAACTTCGTGTTGCATCCCGACTGGTTCGACGTGGTGGTCGCCAGCAACCTCTTCGGCGACATCCTCTCCGACCTGGGGCCAGCCTGCACCGGCACGATCGGGATCGCGCCGAGTGCGAACATCAACCCGGAGCGGGACTTTCCGTCCCTGTTTGAACCGGTGCACGGCTCAGCGCCGGACATCGCCGGGCGCGGGATCGCCAACCCGATCGGGATGATCTGGTCCGGCGCGCTGATGCTGGAGCACCTGGGGCACGCCGAGGCCGC
>JAEUJL010000202.1 GCA_016794835.1 Gemmatimonadota bacterium
AAACTCGGGACGCAGCTGCACGCGCACCGCCTGGAACCGGGACCGGGCCAGCTGCGCCGTGAGCCGCGCCGTCTCCACCGCCCGCATCCGGTACCACGCCACAAAGTCGCGCGAGTGGGACCAGGCCAGGATGGCCAGGTAGATGAAGAAGTCCCCGGTCAGTGGGTTGAGGTTGCCGTACGAGAACACCGGCTGCTCGCTCAACCCCATGAGGCGCAGCCCGCCCACGTGCGCCACCCCGCACGCCAGGGCGCCGAGCACATGGATCGGCAGGCGGCGCGGCCAGTTCTCCGGGGTAAAGCGATACCGCCGCGCGATCCACAGGACCGGAAGCGAGAGCCCCAGCCAGATCAGCGACGTCCCGAGCTGGAGCGACGCAACCTTCCAGACATCCATCCGCGTCCCCTCGGGTCGCACGTTGCCGAACAGCACGACCTGGTTAGTCCAGAAGATCGCCAGCAGGAGCCACACCCCCGCGATGCCGATCCAAATACGCATGGACAATGCCGGCGACGCCTCGGCCTGGGCCACGGGGGCCAGCAGCGCGCGCCGTGGGTCCGGCAGGACGCCGCCACTCGGGAACTCGCCGGTCCTCCAGTCCGCGAGGGCGTCCTCGGCCGCCGGGGCGAGCGCCGCCGCTGCCGATCGTTGGCCCGCGGGCTGCCACGGGACTTCCACGAGCACCTCCACCCCGCCCCCGGATCGGTTGCGGATCACGAAGGCGTGCTCGCGTCCGTAGAGCTGCCGCAACCGCTCGATCACGTTGGCGAGGCCGATCCCGGTGGCGGCGACATCCACCTGCGGCCGGAGTCCCACCCCGTCGTCCTCCACGAGGAGGCGGAGCCGATCTGGGGTCGGCTGCGTGGCCGAGATGCGGATCCAGCCCGCGGCCTGCCGACCCGACAACCCGTGGCGGATGGCGTTCTCGACCAGCGGCTGGAGCAGGAGGTGCGGCACCAGCCCGCGACGCAACGCCTCGGGCACGTCCACCTCAACGCGCAGCCAATCCGAGAAACGGGTGCGCTGGATGTCGAGGTACGGCTCGAGTCCCGCCAACTCATCCGCGAGGGAGACCTCATCCTCGCCGCGACGTTCCAGCGAGATGGCGAGGAGCGCCCGCAACCGGCGCAACATCCGGGCGGCCGTCTCCGGGGTCTCGTGGGCCAGTTCCTGGATGGTGTTCAGGGCATTGAACAGGAAGTGCGGCTGCAGCTGCGACTCGAGGTATTGCAGCTGCGTGCGGGCCAACTGCGTCTCCAGCAGGTCCGCCCGCATCACCCGGTCAGCATACCGTCGTTGGGCCTCGAGGGCGCGCCCGATCACGACGAGGGTGATGTAGACAAAGACCCAGACGTCGAGCCACCAGACCCAGACGGGGAGGTACGGGTCAATGGGGCGCTCTCCAAAGAAGGAGACCGCCTGCCGGCGCACCTCGGACACCACTGACGCGAGGACCGCCGCGGCCACCGCGTGCCCCGCGATGCTCGCCCACCACCCCACGCGCCGCGGGGCGAGCCACTGGGCCAGCCGGAAGACGCCGGGGGTGAGCAGCGCCCAGGTCCAGGCGATGGCGAAGGCGCAGGGGATGGTCCAGCGCAGCGCTTCGCGTGGCGTGGAGTACGCCAGCGTCCAGATGACGCTGTAGCACACGCCATACAACGTCCACGCCGCCAGGACGTAGAGCCATATCGATCGTCGCTCGAACTGCCTGACGCGCGTCGAACTCGTCACGCTTCCCCTCGCCGTCACACCCCGCGGAAAGTCGCCGGGCTCGGGGATGGTGCGGGCTGGAGCCGACGATTCCAAGGGGGCTGGGGCAAGGCGTGCGGGAGCGCGACGAATGGAGGGCCAGACGCCAGCGGGTTGGACCGTCGGACGGGGCGCAGGGTTGCTGCCCCAACCGAGACAGCGCGGCCAGCGGTCCTCTCATCCCTCGCGGCGCGGGCTTCGTCCCCCGCGAGTTTCCCGGGACCGGGGGAGCGTGGCACCATCCGCCCATGCCCAGACACAGTGTTGTCGCCCTCTTGTCGTTGGTCGGCTGCCTCCAGGCACCGAGCCTCGCCCCACTCCCCCCGCTCCCCGAAACCGGCACGCGGATCCTGTTCATTGGCAACAGCTTGACGTACCAGAATGACCTGCCGGCGGTCCTGAGCGCCGTCGCGGCGAGCGCCGGGGATACCATCCACACCCGCATGGTGGCCTTTGCGAACTTCGCGCTCGAGGACCACTGGAACGAAGGGAGCGCATCCCGCGCCCTGAGCGGCCAGCGATGGGATTACGTCGTCATGCAGCAGGGTCCCTCATCGCTCCCCGAGAACCAGGCGCATCTCGCGACCTGGAGCGCCCGGTTCGCGCCGTTGGTCACGGCCGCCGGCGGCCGACCCGTGATGTACCAGGTGTGGCCCGCCCGATCGCGGCCGCAGGACTTTCCCGGGGTGAAGGCGGCCTACAAGAACGCCGCGGCAGGAATTGGCGGGCTCTTCGCCCCCGCCGGAGAGGCACTGCGCGCGGCCCTGGCCGAGACCCCGGAGCTGGCCGTGCTCGATGCTGATGGGTTTCACCCCACCGCGCTCGGCACCCTGCTCGCCGCCTACGTGATCTACGATCGCGTGCGCGGGCGCCCGGTCACCGGCCTCCCCGTCCCTCGGGGGTTCGGTGGACTGACGCCCGCCACCCTCGCCCGCATCCAGTCACTCGCCCACGCGGCGGTGCTGGCCTCGCCGTGATCAGCCTACGGGTGCAATGCAGGCCGCCGGGAACTTGGCGAACAACTTGGTCATCCCGTCCCGCACCCGTCGAGCCAGCTCATCGTTGTTCCCGATCGCCCCGCTCAGGTCGGTCTGCATCCAGCCGCGCCAGATGACCTTCTTGCCCTTCACGTCGGCGATGTCGATCAGGATGGTGCCCTCCTCATAGCTCACCACCTGCGACTGCGCATACCCGGTCTGGTCGTACCCGGCGGCGCGATCGGCCTCGTACACGTTGACCCGGTCGCGCACGGTCGCATGGAAGTGCAGCGTGAGGTCGCCCCCTGACTGGGCCTTCATCAGCCCGAGCTTGCCCAGCTGCTGGTCCACCTGGCGCTGGACCTCCGAGATGAAGAACGGGTTGTTGTCGAGGCGCGGGTCGCCGGTGGGCAACTGGTCGGGCATCTCCCAGGTGTACGACCGATAGGCGGCCGGCTCGAGGTTCGAGGCGGCGTCAGCTCCCACGGTCAGGGCGGGGGCACAGGCCATGGCACCAGCAGCCAGGGCAAGGAAGGCGGTTCCAACGAGTCGGGGGCGCATGGTCTCTCCTGTCGCTCAAGATCCTTGACGCGCCGGTCATCACCGGACCTCGCGTCACTGCCACAATACCCGTGCGCGCTCTCGGGATGCGTCGGGAGAGCGCGCCACCTGCGTCAGGCATCGGGGAACAGCTGACGGCACATTCCCTCACGTCATGCCTGACGTGCGCATGACGGGCTCCTGTACCTTTCCGCTCCATGCCCGGCCACACCCCGTCCCCCAGCCAGCGCCGCGCCATCGAGGCCGAGATGGGCCCGGTCCTGGTGATCGCGGGGCCGGGCGCCGGCAAGACGTTCTGCCTGGTGGAACGGATCCGGCACCTCATCACGGTGCGCGGGATCGCACCGGAACGGATCTGCGCGTTCACCTTCACCAACAAGGCCGCCAACGAGATCTCGGATCGGCTCACCGACCTGCCCGGGGCCAGCGAGGTCCACCGGGGAACCATCCATGCCTTCTGCGCGGAGCTGCTCCGCACCCATGGCGCCGAGATCGGCGTGATGCGCGGCTTCGGGATCGCGGACGAGGCGTACCAGGGGGATGTCCTCGCGCGGCTCGGGACCCCCGCGCGCTGGCAGAAGGGGGTGCTGACCGCCTTCGCCCGCCATCGCTTCCGCGACGAGAAGCTCGAACCCGAGGACGCCAAACGACTGCAGCGGTACGAGGCCTACCTCGGCCAGCGCAACGTGCTCGACTTTGACCAGCTGGTCATCCGCGCGGCCGGGGCGATGGAGGTCGAGTCGGTGCGCGAGGCCGTGCGGGCGCGATTCGACTACCTCCTCGTCGACGAATTCCAGGACCTCAACCCGGTCGCCTTCCAGCTGGTGACCGCCATGTTGCCGGAGAGCCTGAACGTCTTCGCGGTGGGTGACGACGAGCAATCGATCTACGCCTGGGCCGGCGCGGACCCCCGGGTGTTCGGGGCATTCCTCAACGCCTTCCCCCGCGCGCAGCGCGTCGCGTTAGGCGAGAATCGCCGGTGCCCCGCCCAGGTGATGGGGCCGGCCCGGCGCCTCATCGACCGCAATCGCCGCCTCTTCGACGACCCCAAGGTCGTCGAGGCCCCGCGCCAATCCCACTTTCCCGTCACGCTCCAGGCCTTTGACTCCGTCGAGGCGGAAACCACCTGGCTGCTGCAGGACGTGCGCGAGACCCGGGCGGCGGAGGGACTGGCCTGGGGTGACCTCGCCCTGCTGTATCGCACCAACGACGCGGGCGGCCGACTCGAGGCCGCCTTCCTTGGCGCGGGCGTCCCCTGCCGCATGTCCGCGGGACGCGCCCTGGCCGACCACCCGGTGGTCGTCTACCTGCTCTCGGCGCTCCGCGTCATCCTGCACCCCAACGATCCGGCGCGGGAGGCCGGCTTCTTCCGCGCGGTGTTGCCGCCGCTCCTCTTCGCCGACGCGCGGGCCCGGGCCGAGCAGCGGGACAACGACTTCGCCGCGCAACTCGAGGCGATCGCGCGCGAACGCAAGAAGACCGACGCCGCGCGCATGATCCGCCGGGCCCAGGTCGAGCTGCAGAACCTCGCCGCCCTCGGTGAACGCCACGCCACGCTCGACGCCCTCCTCCACGAGCTGCTGTCGCAGCGCGTGGGCCAGTACCGATCCGCCCTGGACGACCTGCACGACGAGTTGAGCGACCCGATCGACGATCCCGACGTGCGCGCCCTCGCGCGCGACCTCGAGCATGCGCTCGTGTCCGGACGCCCGGTGGTCATCGCCCCCATGCAGGGGGTCGAGTTCGCCATCCGCACGATGTTCGGCCGGGCCCAGCTCTCGCGCCTGCTGCTGGAGCGCCCGTGGCCCGGCGCGCCGCTGCGCATCGGGCCGGAGACCACGCCGGCCCTCGGAGCGGCGTTAGGCACCTTCAAGGCGCTTCAACTCGTGGCGACGCGGGAGTTCACCGACGTCTTCGCCGACTTTGTCGCCCTGGACTTCGAGGCCACGGACCTCGATCCGCAGCGCGCGCGGATCATCGAGATCGGGGCCGTGCGCGTGCGCTCCGGCCAGGTGGTCGACCGCTTCCAGTCACTCGTCCAACCCGGCGTGGAGGTGCCACCCGTGGTCACGCGGACCACGGGGATCGACGGTGGCATGCTGGCCGGCGCGCCGACGTTCGCCGAGGTGTGGCCGACGCTGCGGGAGTTCCTCGGGCGCGACCTGGTGATCGCGCACAACGGGCACACCTACGACTTCCCGCTGCTCAAGGCCGAGGTGGCGCGGCTGGGTGAGGGGTTCGAGGTCCGTGGCTACGACACCCTGCCCCTCGCCCGCGAGGTCCATGCGGGCAGTGCCCGCCTTGAGTCGCTCGCCGCCGCCTTCGGGGTCCCCACCGGCGCGAGCCACCGCGCCCTCGACGACACGGTGGCCCTCGCGGGGGTCGTGCCGCACCTCAACGCCCTCAAGTTCTCCCGCATGCGCAAGACCGCACTCGGCGGATGCGTGGAGGCCCTCGCCCTGGGATTGGCCCTCACGCCAGGGCACCCCCCCGAGGCCGCCCGACTCTTCGCGCAGATCAGCGCCTTTCCGCTGTTCCGGCACGCGACGTCGCTGGACGCCTATCGCGATGCCCGGGAGGCCGCACATCCGGACTGGCCGTCGTGGGACCAGGTCGTCGAGCGACTCGGCGGGATCGTGAAGATGGCGCAGCTCCGGCGGGAGCGTGATGCGGACGATCGCTACCCGGAACTCATGGCGCGGCTGCGTCGCGTCCTCGATGGGCTCGCCGGTGACTCTTTGGAGGAACAGATCCGCGCCTTCCTCGAGACGATCGTGCTCTCACAGCAGGACGGCGTCACCCCCGATCACGATCGCGTCAACCTGCTGACCCTGCACTCCACCAAGGGGCTCGAGTTCAAGCACGTCTACATCGTGGGCGCCAGCAACAACGACATCGTGCTGGGCAAGCCGGATCGCTGGAGCGAGGACGACATCGAGGAAGGTCGTCGCCTGCTGTATGTGGGGATGACGCGCGCCGAGGAACGCCTGGTGCTCACAGTGGCGGACACGCGCGGCCAGAAGCGCTGCGACGACCGCGGCTTTCTCGCCGAGATGGGGCTCACGGACGCGAGCGACTGAGATCGCGGGCAACCGGCGCGCGGCCGCAGTCAGCCCGTCAACGCCTCGGTGAACGCGCGCACGGCGGGCGGACCGGCAAACGGCTCGTAGTCGTGCTTGAAGAAGACGTATGCTTCCTTCCACGGTTCGTCCTGCACGCGACGGGCCCAGGTGGCCAGGGCCTGCGCGTCGTAGTCAAAGCGATGCAGGCGCAGGTACCCCCAGTCGGCGGTCGGGATCAGCGGCGAGGCAAAGTCATCCTGGTCGGTCACGGTGAGGGCGTGGTTGCGCTCGCGCAACTCGGCCACCACGTCGTCCTCGAACCAGCTCGCATGCCGGAACTCGAAGGTGAAGCGTCGGTCCGCGGGCAGCAGGTCGCAGAACCGCTGGAGCCGGACGAGGTCCTTCTTGAGGTTCGGGGGACACTGGAACAACACCACGCCCAGCTTGGGGTCCATCGCCGCGAGGTTCTTGAGCAGGAACTCCAGCGGGCTCGCCGCTTCCTCCTTGAGGCGCGCATGGTGCGTGATGCGCTGCGATGCCTTGAGGGCAAAGCGGAACTCGTCAGGCACCTGCGCGGCCCACTCCCGCATCACGTGCTCCTTGGGGAGCCGGTAGAACGTGTTGTTGATCTCCACCGTCGGGAACTGCGTGGCGTAGTACCCGAGCATCCCGGCGTCGGTGACGTCCTCCGGGTAGAAGGTCCCCTTCCACTCCTTGAACGCGTACCCGCTCGTCCCGACGAGGACCTTCACGACGCCTTCCGCTCCTCACCACCACCGTCGCCCGTTCCACCGGACTGCTTGGCGAGGCTCGCCTTGAGGGCCTCCATGAGGTCGATGATCTTGCCGCCGCCATCCTGGCTGGGCTCGGCGGTGATCTCCTGGCCGTCGACCTTGCGGTTGATCGCCTCGAGCACGCGCTCGCGCACCGTGTCCCGGTACTTCTCGGGGTGGAACTCCTCGGTCGCCGTCTGGGCGATGAGCTGCTTGGCCAGGGTGAGTTCCATCGGCTTGATCTCGCCCTCGCCCACCGGCACCTCCGTGATGGCCCGCAGCTCGTCCGCGTAGTGCAGCTGCTCCATGACGAGGACGCCGTCCCGCGGCCGGATGAGGATGAGGTGCTGCTGGCCACGCGCGGCGTACTGCCCCAACGCGGCGTACCCGGTCTCCTCCAGTGCCTTGGCGAGCAGGCGATACGCCCGGTCCCCGCCCTTGTCCGGCCCGACGTAGTACACCTTGGAGAGGTACTCCCGGTCGACCTTGGCCAGCGGGACAAACTCGATGATGTCGATCGTCCCGGTCGCCTTTTCCTCCAGCGCCTTGAGCTCCTCGGCGGTGAAGACGACGTACTGGTCCTTGGCGAACTCGTACCCCTTCACCATCTCGTCCCGCGGCACGACCTCGTTCGTCTTGGGGTCGATGTACTGCTGCTTGAGGCGGGTGCCGCTCTTCTTGGAGAGCAGGTTGAACGAGACACTCTGCCTCGACTCGGACGACGAGTACACGTTGACCGGGACGGAGACGAGGCCGAACGAGATCGTGGCAGTGCCAATCGAACGTGCGGGCATGGGACTGGCGGGCAGGGGTCGGGCGCCCCGGGTGGCCACCCGTGCGCGTGAAGGCTCCCGCCGAATGTATGCAGGGGTCCTCCTCCGTGTCGATGCCGGCGACCGGCCACGGCGCCCGCACCGCGAGGCTTCCGGCCGTCGGTGGCGCTCCTAGCTTTCCCGGATGGCCGACTCCCCGGATGCGCTCAATGGTGGCGCCCCACCAGACGACGCGCTGGCGACCTACCGCGCCAAGCGGTCCGCCGATCGGTCGCCGGAGCCCGTGGGACATGTCTCCAATGTCCCCGGCCGGCTCTTTGTGGTCCACAAGCACGCCGCCCGCCAGTTGCACTTCGACTTGCGGCTCGAGATGGACGGCGTGCTGCGCTCGTGGGCGGTGCCGCGGGGGCCATCCTACGACCAGGCGGACAAGCGCCTCGCGGTCCGGGTGGAGGACCATCCGCTGGAATACGGCGACTTCGAGGGGATCATCCCCGAGGGCAACTACGGCGCCGGCGGGGTGATCGTCTGGGATCGCGGCGAGTGGGTCCCCCTCGAGGATTGGCGCACCGGACTGGAGAAGGGGAAGCTCCTCTTCGAGCTCAAGGGATACAAGCTCAAGGGCAAGTGGACCCTCGTGAAGATCAAGAAGACCGAGAAGGAGTGGCTGTTCATCAAGGAGCGCGACGCCTGGATGCGCTCCCCGGGGACCGACTTCCCCGAAGGCTCGGTCCTGTCCGGGCTGACGGTGGAGGAAGTGAAGGCGGGCCAGACACGTGTCGGGATGCTGCGCGCGATGGTCGAGGGACAGGCCCCGGTGGGTGTGGTCGAGCTCGCTCCACAGGCCGTGATGCTGGCCGAGTCCGCCGAGGCGGCCTTTACGCGAGAGGGATGGGTCTTCGAGCTGAAGATGGATGGGTACCGCCTCCTCGCGATCAAGAAGCGCGGCGAGGTGCAGCTCCTCACGCGCAACGGCAACGACTACACCCTGGTCTTTCCCGAGGTGGCCAAGGCGGTGCGTGCCCTGCCCTTTGACGACGCCGTGATCGATGGCGAGGTCGTCGTGACGGATGCGCAGGGCCGGCCCGACTTCTCGCTCCTGCAGCGCCGCGGCCGGCTCTCGAACGAGATCGAGGTCCGGCGTGCCGCCGTGGAGCTCCCGGCGGCCTACTTCGCCTTCGACCTCCTGTCGTTCGCGGAGTTCGACCTGCGCGGCCTTCCCCTCCTCAAGCGCAAGGAGGTGCTCGAGCGCGCGCTCCCCCAGGTCGGCGCCGTCCGCTACCTCGAGCACATCCCCGTGCAGGGCGAGGCGATGCTGCGCCAAGTGGAGGCGATGGGGCTGGAGGGGATCATCGCCAAGAAGGCCGATGCCGCGTACCGCGGGGGGCGGTCGTCCCACTGGCTCAAGATCAAGGCGCAACGCACCGGCGACTTCGTGATTGTCGGGTTCACGACGCCCAACGGCGGCCGCAGCGGGTTCGGCGCCCTGCAGCTCGCCGACCGGGTGGGGGGCCAGCTGGTCTACGCAGGGCGTGCAGGGACCGGGTTCACGGACCAGCAGCTCACGCACTACCACGAGCTACTC
>JAEUJL010000225.1 GCA_016794835.1 Gemmatimonadota bacterium
ACCGAGACCGATTGGCGCGAGCGCCGACTGGCGGCGGAAGGGTTGGCCCTCGAGGTCGCCGGGGAGGTCCTCCCCCTGCTGGACAGCGCCCTGCCGCCCTGGGCCGTCACGACCTAGGCCGGGTTAAACAGCGCCCGTCCGGGGCCGATACTCCCCGGCATGAAGTCCCGATCCCTCCTCCTTTCGGCGGGCGCCGCGCTCCTCCTGACCTCGTGCGGGAAGGAAGCGGTCGTCGTCCAGACGCCCGGCTCGATCAGCCTGGTGCAGGGGAACCTGCAGTCGATCCAGGGTGGGCTGGAGCTTCCCAACCCGATCATCGTGCGATTGCTCGACACGGAAGGCCTGCCGATCGCGAAGACGGCAATCGGCTTTTCCGTGGTCACGGGCGGTGGGGCGGTGGCCCCCGGCAGCGCCATTTCGGACGAGAACGGCGAGGCCAAGACGAAGTGGATCCTGGGGACCTCCGAGGCAAACCAGACACTGCAGGCCCGGGCCCCCGGGCTCGACCCGCTGAGCATCAACGCGATTGCGCTGTTGCCGAGCGACATGCTGGTCGCGCAGGGCGGCAACCAGACGGCCAAGCCGTCGGCCGCGCTGCCCAACCCGATCGTGATCCGGGTGGTGGGGCCCAACAACGCCCCGATGAAGGGGGTGGCCGTGGCGTTCCAGGTGATCGTCGGCGGCGGGCTGATCTCGCCGCAATCCGGCTTGACCAACGCATTAGGCGAGGTGACCGCGCGCTGGAGCCTCGGCGCGACGGTGGGCGCACAGACACTGGCCGTGTCCAGCGGCAGCCTGCAGCCCATCACCCTGAACGCGATCGCGGTGCCCTGACGGGCCCTCCCGGAAACGACACGAGCGGCTGCCGGAAGGCAGCCGCTCGTGCGTTGCGGGACCCGCGCGGTGTGTGGCGCGACTAGAACGAGTACTGCACCCGCGTGAGGAAGAGGCGACCGATCAGCGGCGCGCCCGGCATCGTCCGGTAGCCCTGGTCGAACACGTTGGTGCCGTTGACCGAGAGCATGACTTCCTTGGCGCCGGCGATCGGCAGGCGGTAGTTGAAGCCGAGGTCAAAGACCGTGGCGGCCTCGACCGCGTCATAGCGGTACGAGGTCGTCGTCCCCGGGCGCTGGAAGGTGATCGGGCGGCCCTGCAGGTTCGGCCCCGCGGCATACACGCCGGAGTTGACCGGGTACGCATCGCTGAATCGCGTGCGAGCCTCGAACCCGATGCCCTTGCCCTCGTTGCGGTACTTGAGGGTCAGGGAGCCCTTGTTGCCCGGCGAGTTGAGCATCAGCGCCGTCCCGTTGCTGCTGGTCACGTCCTCGAAGATGGTCTTGCTGACATAGCTGTACATGCCGGCAAGGGTCCACTTGTCGTTCAGGACGAAGTCGAGCGCGGCATCGAGCCCGCGGACGGTGATCTCCTGGTCGCTCTGCGAGGTGTAGGTCGCATACAGGTCGGTGCCGTTCGCAAAGCGGTCATCGTTGAACTGCACGATGCCCACCGGCAACGAGCCGGCCAGGGTGGCGATCTGGGTGGCGATCTGCGTGGCGGCGGCGGCCGCCTGCTGGGCCGGCAGCCCCGCGGCGATCAGGGCCTGGGCGATGTTCGGGCCGAGGTAGGCGCCGAGCTGCGGCCCGTTGAAGAAGATGTTCGGGGTGGAGAGGCCGGCCGGGTTGCCGACGTCGCCGCGCTGCTGGACCCAGGCGTCGATGGCGAGCCGGGCGCGGTTGCCCAGGATCCCCTTGTAGCCGAGTTCGTAAGTCTTGTTGTACGAGGCATCCAGCGGCCGGATGTCACCCACCTGGCCAGGCTGCAACGCCGCCGTCGGTGCATTGAGGTACGACATGCGCGAGCCGACCTGCGCGTCGGTCGGGCGCAGCGTGCCGAGGAAGCTGACCAGCTGGTTGGCGATGGTCGCGCCGACCGCGGGGGTCAGCTGGGCCACGAGGGTCGAGCGGAGTCCCGCGACCACGCCTGGGAACATCGCCGCCGCGGAGGACGGGACCCAGTTGTTGCCGCCGGAGAAGCGCGACTTCATGCAGAGGCCGCCGTTGGTCGCGCCGCAGCTGCGATTGAAGGTCCACCCTTCCTTGGGCGGGTTGCCCAGCGCGCGGATGTTGTATCCCGAGTTACCGATGTTGCGCGCCTGGATCAGGTCCAGGAAGTACGAGAAGTTCGCCGGGGTCGAGAACGCGCGGTTGAACGTGGCGCGGAAGTTCTGCGTCGCGCTCGGCTTGAAGATCAGGGCGACGCGCGGCGAGATCTGGTTCCCCTCGATGCGGTTGTTGTTGTCGGCCCGGAGCGCGGCGATGAAGTCGAACTTGCTCGACAGGTTGGTCGTGGACTGGATGTAGCCACCGATCTCGCGGATGCCGTCGTCCTCCTCGTTGCGGCCGTTGATCGTGCCGCCGGTGCGGGCGTCCGTGTTGATGAAGTCCAGCCCGTACACGAAGTCCTGCTTGCTGCCGAGGGCGAAGCCATGCTGCAGCTGCGCCGCAAAGACGCGGGACTGGTCAACGATCGGCTGGCCCGAGCGCAGGAGGAAGGTACCGTCGGTGTCCAGCGAGTCGTCGTTACCGGCGTTGTTCACGTTCAAGAAGGCCTGGGCAAACCACCGGCCCACGCGCGCGCGCTGCTGGATGCTGCGGTACAGCCAGTTCTTGATCTGTCCCGTGCCGTTGGCGCCGGTGTAGTCCAGCCCGCTGGCAAACATGTTCACGCCGACGGTCGTGACGAATTCCTTGTCGGCCGACGGCCGGTAGTCGATGCGCGCTTCGCCCGTGTACTTCCGCAGGTCGAAGTCGCGGATGTTGGGCTGGCCGCGACGCGACGCCGGCGCTTCCGGCGGGAAGACATCGGGCTCGCCCGGGTCGTAGACGGGACGGCCGCCGGCACCGACGATCCGGTTGCCCAGCGTGTCGCGAGCGGTCTCGCCCGCCCAGTCGTTGGCCGTGAAGGCCTCGCCGGAAATCTTGTAGCCGAGCTTGGGGGTGAAGAGGCCCGCCGTCCGGAACGAACCGCGCAGCAGGGAGCGCTCACCACCGTCGATGGTGACCGTGGTTCCCTGCGACGAGAACGGCGACTTCGTGATCACGTGCAACACGCCGTTGGCCGAGTTGGGGCCGTAGAGGGCGGAGGCCGGTCCGAGCAGGACCTCGACGCGCTCGATGTCCTCGTTGGTCGCCGTGAACAGGAACGGGATGTTGACGCGGAGCGAGGGCACCGCGGCAAAGCGGTAGTCCTGCAGCGTGAGGATGGAGCCGGAGAAGGCGTTGTTGAAGCCGCGCGCCACGATGTTGCTCTGCGCGATGCCGCCCGTCTGGATGTCCACCCCGGGAAGCCCCTTGAGGTGATCCGCCACGGTGACGGACGGGCGCTCCTGGATGTCGCGCACATCGACCACCGAGATCGAGGCAGGGGCGTCCAGTGCCTTTTCCGGCTTGCGGGACGCCGTCGTGACGACCGGGTTGAGCTCGGTCACGACCGCCACCAGCTGAATGTTCGCCGTGGTCGTGCCGCTCGCGCTCACCGAGATGTTGTCGACGCGCTTCTCGCCGTAACCCAGGCGACGGGCGACCAGGCTGTACGTCCCGGCCGCCAGGTTGCCGATGCGGTACGTGCCATCGTCACGCGTGAGGACGGCGGCGACGGCCTGCCCGTTGCTGGCCAGTGCCTGGACGCGCACGCCCTGAACCGGAGTGCCGCCGTCGCCGGCGGTCACCGTCCCGGCAATCCCGCCGCCCTGGGCCAACACAGGCATCGACAGGAGGGTGGCGGCTGCGGCCAGGAGGACGTGCCTGACTCGTAGTGAGAACATCAGCTGATCCTGGGGAAGGGTGGGGTGGTGCAAGCGCCCCGAAGATACGGCTGGGCTGGCCGGGGGGGCTAGACTCCTCCTGCCTGACAGGGGGACGACGGCGGTCGTCTAGTTCCCCGGCGCCCCGGCTCCCGGGAGGGCCGCGTCGACCTCGTCCAGGTTCACGAAGGACCCGCAGAGGCCAAGCCAGTGCCCGAACGGGAGGCCAAAGGCCTCCTCCCCCGGGTTCACGTGTATCATCGTCCGAGCGGCGACGCCCTCTGCGGCGTCCACCCACCATCGGATGCACACCGCACCACTCTTCTCCATCTTGACGTAGGCGTGTCGCACGAATCGCACTTGCCCGGTTGCGGGACCCGATCCTCCTGTGAACGGCCCCCCGCACGGCGTGGTTCCCCGCCGCTGGCGCTCGCCCTGTGCCTCGTGCTGGCGTCGCAGGCGCACGGGCAGACCCCCGGGCCCCAGCTGACATCCTGGCGTAACCTGGTCGGTCGCACGGCGGTCGACGTTCGGGCCTCGCCCGGCGAGGTTCGGGTGGCGCTGGCGGGAGACTCCGCCGAGGTCGCGCTCGTGTTCCGCGCCGCGGAGGTCCGCCGGGTGTTGGACACGGCGATCGCGCGGCTGGCCCCGCGCCGCCCGACTTCGACCCCGTGGTCGGTCCGCCTGGAGGAGCCCGGGGTGCGCTCCGGCGCCCTGGAATTCCGGCGGAATCGGTCGGCGAAGGGGGCGACCTGGTTCTCCCTGTTCGCCGCCGAGGACGTGGTTGGCGGGGTGCGGGATTCCCTTGGGCTGGCGGAGGTGCGTGCGGTGCTGGGGGCGCTCCGGACGGCGGCTGTCGCGGCCCTGCCGCCGCCACGCCGTCCCCGACGGCCGGGGTAAAGCCGGGGGTGAGGGGCGCCGATACTGCGGATACTTGTCCCGCCGCCCCGACATGAGCAGCAGTCCGATCGCCCGCACCGCGCCGTCCACGCAGCCCCTGGGTGTCTCCGACGAGCCCACTGCGCTGGAAGTGCGAATGCGGCAGATCCTCGCGCAGGCCGATTTCCCGGCGATCTCGCGGGATGCGCTGGAGGCACTCAAGGCGACGCCGGACAACGACGCGTCGCTCCAGCGCCTGGCCAACATCGTGCTGCGCGAGTACACGCTGACGCTCAAGGTGCTGCGCACCGCCAACTCGGCGTATTACAAGCGCGGGGGCAAGCCGGTGCAGAGCGCGGCGCATGCGATGCTGCTCCTGGGCGCGCGCACCGTGCGCAGCCTGGCGGCGAGCCTCCTGGTCTTCGACCATTACCGCAAGCGGTCGCCGGGGCTCAAGGAACAGATGCTGCTGAGCATGCTGACCGCGAACCATGCGCGGGAACTGGCGATGCTGCGCAACCTGCCGGACCCCGAGGAAGCCCACCTCGCCGGGATGTTCCGCAACCTCGGCGAAGTGCTCGTGGCCGGCTACTTCCCGCGCGAGTACGCGCGCATCATCAACCAGATGGAAGTGAACCGCAAGGCGCCCGGCATTGCCGCGTTTGAGGTCCTGGGGTTCACCTTCGAGGACCTCGGCGAGGCGCTCACGCGCCATTGGGGGATGCCCGAGGCCGTGGTGGGGTGCACGCGCGCGGACGGACCGGCGGGGGTGACGGAACTCGGGGCGGTGGTGGCCTGCGCCCACGACCTCACCACCGCGGTGTATCGTCGCGACCGCGAGATGCGGGGGGATGGTGTCACGGACGTGATGGAGCGGTATGCGAAGGCGCTGAAGCTCTCGCGTGCCGATGTGGGGGCCGTGATGAAGGCGGCCCTGCGTGAGACCAAGGAGATCTTCGCCAGTGCCAAGGTCAACATCGACGACCTGCGGCTCCGCAACCAGCACGACGCCGCGATCAAGGAGCTCGGCGGGTGGGTCGGGATGGCCACGCCCCCATCGACCGACTCCGTCACGGGCGAACCGGTCGATGAACTCCGGCGGACCCTCGTCGAGGAGGTCCGGCGGGCGGCCGAGCCTGCGTCGGGCGAGGATGTGAACCGGGTGATCTTGACGATGCTGGAGGCGATCTACCGCGGCGGGCCGTTTGATCGCGTCGTCTTCTGCATGATTGCCCCCGACGGTCGCTCGGTGAAGGCGCGCTTCGGGTTGGGGACGGCGGTCGAGCCGCTCCTCGAGTCGTTCCGCTATGAGCTGTCCCCGCGCGAGGGGCCGGTGGCGGTGGCGCTGTTGCGGCGCCAGAGCCTGTTTGTCCCGGTGGACCGCGATTTCACGGCCCAGGAGCTGCGGTTCGCACAGTCGTTAGGCGCCGGGAGCCTCGGCATCCTTCCCGTCGTCGTCGCCGGCCGGTTGATCGGGTGTGTGTATTGCGACCGGCCCTGGAACGCGCGCATCCCCGACAAGGCCACCGTGGCCTTCGCGCGGCAGGTGTGCGACGGGGCGGCGCGCGGCATCGCCGCCCGCCGCCACACCCCCCTGGCCACGTCGGTCGTGCCGACTCCCCTCGCGACCACCGCCATCCCGGCGTATCCCGCCTCGGTCAAGAGCGATGCGGTCCTGCGCATGTTGCGCGGGACCTCGGTGGATGCGCTGTCCGCGGAGTTATCGATCCCGGTGGAGCAACTCGAGATGTGGCGCCTCGACTTCCTG
>JAEUJL010000290.1 GCA_016794835.1 Gemmatimonadota bacterium
ACCACCCAGTTGCACGGCGGTGTTGGTGATCCCGTAGTCGCACACGTTCGTGAGGATGCACGCCAGCGTCAGCCCCACATTCGCCCGCTGGCTCGTCTGCATCTGCTGCACGCTGTGGCGCATGGTGACATGCCCGATCTCGTGCGCGAGGACGCCGGCGAGTTGCGCCATGTTCGTCGTGCGCTCGATGAGCCCGCGGTTGATCCAGATGTAGCCGCCAGGCGCCGCAAAGGCATTCACTTCCTTGCTGTCGACGACGTGGAACGTCCAGTCGAGTCCCCGATCGTCGGCGATCGCCGCCAGGGAGTCGCCCAGCACGTTGATGTAGCGAACCACCTCGGCATCGCGCACCAGTCGCAGCTGGCGATTGACCTGCGCCGCGAAGTCCTCCCCCATGTCGACCTCACGCTGGGTGGAGATGGCACAGGCGGCGAACAGCAGCGAACAGCCCGCGAGGCTGGTCCTGCGGAGGCGATGCACGAGCGAGTAGGTTTGGGAGCGCTTCATCCAGGATCGTCCCACGGCGAAACGGGGCGTGACGGGGAAACGTACATCTGAGACCACCGCACCCCCTGCCGAGTTCCCCTCGATGCGCCTCCTCACCGCCGCTCGCGACCTCGCGCGCCGCAAGGCCCGGGAACGCGACGCGCGCTTTGTGGCGGAGGGCATTCGCGCCGTGGAGGAACTGCTCGCATCGCCGCTGGAGCTGGTGGGGGTGCTCTGTGCGCCCCAGCTGCTCGACTCCGTCCGCGGCACGCAGCTCCGCCAGGCGGTCGAGCGTCGGGGCGTCCCGCTCGCCGACGTCACCGAGCGGGAGTTCGCTGGCGCGGCATCGACCGAGTCACCCCAGGGAGTGCTGGCCATCGGCCGCATTCCGGATCGCCAGCTCTCCGCCCTGGCTGACCGGGAACGCCTGACGCTCCTGGTGCTCGATGGGGTACAGGATCCGGGCAATGTGGGGACCATGATTCGCACGGCCCATGCCCTGGGTGCCGATGCCACCATCGCCCTCCCCGGTACGGTTGACGTATGGAACGCGAAGGTCGTCCGTAGCGCGATGGGATCCCTCTTTCGACACCACGTCCAGGCCGCCTCCTCCAACGAGTTGGCGGGGTTTGCGGCGACCCACGCCGTCGAGCTGTGGGCCGCGGACGCCGGTGGGGTGGAGGTCGGGAAGCTCCGCCGTCCGGCTCGGCTCGGCCTGGTCCTCGGGAACGAGGGGGCGGGGGTGGGCGCGGCGATGGAGCCCCACCTGGCGCAGCGCGTCTCGCTGGCGATGCCCGGGGGCGCGGAGTCCCTGAACGTCGCCATCGCGGCGGGCATCCTGCTCTACGAGCTGCGCGCATGACCATGGACGTCCTGTTCGTGGCCTGGGCAGCTGTGGTGGGAGCCTGCGTCGGCTCGTTCCTCAACGTCTGCATCGGGCGCTGGCCGCACGACCAATCGGTCGTCACCCCACGTTCGCGCTGCCCGCGCTGCGAGCGGGCCATCGCCTGGTACGACAACATCCCGATCGTCAGCTGGCTCGTGCTGCGGGCCAAGTGCCGTGGCTGTGGCCTGCCCATCTCGGTGCAATATCCGTTGGTCGAGCTGCTCGTGGCCGTGGTGTGGGCCCTGGCCTTCCGGGAGTGGGGGGCCGGGCTGACCGCGGTGCGCGTGGCCATGTTCATCACGATCCTGATCGGGATCGCGATCACGGACGCGAAGCACTACCTGATTCCGGATGGCTTCACCGTGTCCGGGCTGGTGTTCGTGCTTGCCACTGCGCTCGTCGCGGGGCTTCGCGGAGAGCTCACCCCGTTTGCCGGCCCGTGGGACGCGGTGATCGGTGCCTGCGTCGGTGCCGGTGCCGTGTCGATCATCGGCTGGCTCGGCGAGGTCGCCCTCAAGAAAGAGGCGATGGGATTTGGCGACGTCACCCTGATGGCCGTTGTCGGCGGTGCCGTGGGGCCGGCGCGAGCCCTCCTGGTCCTCTTCGTTGGTGCCGCGCTCGGCGCGGTGGTGTTCTCCCTCGTGGTGTATCCGCTCGTGCGCCTGCGGCGGGCGCGCCAGCCGGCGGTGGCGGAGGGTCCCACCGATGAGGCCACCGATGACATGCCGCACGTCCCCTTTGGGGTCTTCCTTGCGCCCGCGGCAGTCCTGACACTCCTCTGGGGTGATCCCCTGATCACCTGGTACCTCAATCGCCTGGTCCCATGACTGATGACGACGGCGCCCTCGCGCGACCGCTGACCGGGGCATTGGCGCGCTTCACCCGGGACCTGACCGCCGAGGCACGCGACGGTCGGCTGGAGCCGGTGCGCTGCCGCGACGACGAGGTCGCGCGGTTGATCGACATCCTGCTGCGGCAGGGGAAGAACAATGCGGCGCTCGTCGGCCCGGCTGGGGTGGGGAAGACGGCCATCGCCGAGGCCCTGGCCCAGCGGCTGGCCACCGGGGACGTCCCGCTGATGCTGCGCCATGCGCGCGTGCTGGCGCTGGACCATGTCTCCCTCCTGGCCGGCGCGGCCTATCGTGGCCAGTACGAGGAACGCATCCGGGCGCTTGTCGCCGAGACGTCCGCGGACCCGGACGTGCTGCTCTTCATCGACGAGCTGCACAACCTGATTGGTCAGGGCAGCTCGATCGGCTCGGCGATGGATGCCGCGAACATGCTCAAGCCGTCGCTGGTGCGCGGCGACTTTCGGGTGATCGGGGCGACGACCTCCGAGGAGTACGACCGGTGGATTCGCGGGGACCCGGCGCTGGAGCGCCGCTTCCAGCGCGTGGTGGTCCGCGAACTCAGCTCGGACGAGACCCTCGAGGTGCTGCGGGCACGTCGTGAGCGCCTCGAGCGCCATCACCATGTGCTCATCTCCGACGAGGCGCTGCGCGCGGCCGTGGTGCTCACGGACGAGCATGTGACGGATCGCCGGCGGCCGGACCGGGCGATTGATGTCCTCGACGAGGCGTGCGCGCACCTGCATGCCACCACGACCTACGCCGCCGACGTCGAGGCGCTCATCCTCGCCTCGCGGGCGCCGCGCACCACCCGTCGCCGGAATGGCAGTGCGACGCCGACCGCCGCGACGAACGCGGCACCGATCGAGGAAGAGGACCCGTTAGGCCAGATGGCGCGGGACGGCTTTCGCGCGCTCGAGGCGTTCGGGGCCGGGCTGGAGGCGATCATCGCCGGTCCCGCGACCGAGACGGCACCGGTCCCGGTGGCCGTCGTGGCCGTGGATACCCCGCGCACGCCGTCGGCACCACCGGCGCCACCCTCGCTGCGCGCCATGCTCGAGCGCGATAACGTTCGGCTGCGTGCGACCGATGTGGCGCGCGTCGTCGCGGTGGCGACCGGACTCACCATTCGCTGGGTCGAATCATGAACGCTCGTCTGACGTTGGGGCTCGCGGCTCTCCTCCTGGCCTGCTCGCGGGAGCGCGAGGGCTCACCGGTCGAGGCGCTGGTCGGCGACGCGACCCCGCGCCTGGAGAAGACCGTGGGGGTGCCCTTCAAGTCGCCGCCCAAGTTCGAGATGCGCTCGAAGGAAGAGGTGCGCACCTTCCTGGAACAGCGCTTCGCGACCGACCTTCCGGACGCCGACCTCCGCGGGTCCGAGCGCGCGTACAAGCGCCTGGGGCTGCTCCCCGATTCGCTCGACCTCCGCGGCTTCATGCTCAAGCTCCTCACGGAGCAGATCGTCGGGTATTACGACCCGAAGGCGAAGGTGCTGTACATCGTGCAGGGCGCGAACGACGACATGATCGCGGTCACCGTGTCGCATGAGCTCGTCCATGCCCTGCAGGACCAGTACTTCAACCTCGACTCGTTGCAGTCCATCAAGCGGCGCAACGACCGCCAGGTGGCGGCGCAGGCGGTGATGGAAGGCCAGGCCACCCTCGAGCAGGTCGCGTCCATGGTGGGCGGCGGTGCCGCCGTGAACCTCCCCGGGGGCTGGGATCGCGTGCGCGAGATGATCCGGGACGGGCAAAGCGCGATGCCGACCTTCGCCGCGGCGCCGCTCGTCATCCAGGAGACCCTCCTCTTTCCGTACCTGAGCGGTGCGGAGTTCATGAAGAACTGGAAGGAGAAGAGCGGCGGCAAGCTGCCGTTTGGGGACATGCCGGTGTCCACCGAGCAGGTGATGCACCCGGACCGCTTCTTCCTCAATCGCGACGACCCGACCGTCGTGACCCTCCCGCCGATCGCCGGGGCAGGGGACGTCTACGACAACGACCTCGGGGAGTTCGAGACGCGACTCCTCCTGTTTCAGCACCTCAAGGACCGCGATGCGGCGTTTCGTGGGGCGGCCGGGTGGGATGGCGATCGTTTTGCCTCATGGACCACGTCGCGCGGGGACAACCTGGCCTGGCTCTCCGTGTGGGATACGTCGGTGGACGCCGCGGAGTTCATGGACCTGATGGACACGGCGCTCCTCAAGCGCTTTGATGACCTGCGGCCGCTTGGCAGCACAGCGACCCGGCACCTGTACAGCGCGCGGGGGCGCACCATCGCCATCTCCGCCGTCGAGGTGAATGGACGACCCTGCGTCCTCTACGTGGATGTCCCCGCCGGGGCGAGCGTGGATGTCATCGACCTCAAGAAGGTGAAGCTTGAGGAGTAGGCGCGCGTGACTCGGGAGACAGGCCAGGCCGCGCCTCCGGACACTCGCCTGGACTCCGTCCCCGGGGGGATCCGGCCGGTGCCCGACCCCAGGGCGCTGTCCGAGCCGCAGCCCCTGCGCCCGGATGATGAGGCGCTGCGTCAGGCACGCCTGACGTCGATGAAGCGGTGGGCCACGGGACTCCTCATCGGGGCCACCGTGGTCTTTGCCCTGACCCGGTGGCTCGAGCCGACCTATCCCTGGCTGGCCCTCGTGCGGGCCACGGCTGAGGCGGCGATGATCGGCGGCCTCGCGGACTGGTTCGCGGTCACGGCGCTCTTCCGGCATCCCCTCGGCCTCCGCATCCCGCACACGGCGATCATCCCGATGCGCAAGGATCGCGTGGGCGTCACCCTCGGGGCCTTCGTCGAGAAGAACTTCCTGAACCGCGACGTGATCGTCGCGAAACTCCACACGTTGAATGCAGCGGAGCGCGCCGCCCGCTGGATGGTGGAGCCGGAGAATGCGCGCAAGATCGCCCGCCAGCTGGCCCGCGCGCTGGGCGCGGCCACCAACGTGCTGCGCGACGATGATGTCGAGGAGGTGATCTCCCGGGCGGCGATCGACCGCATCCGGAAGACCCAGGCGGCCCCGCTGCTCGGGCGCTTCCTCTCGGTGCTGACCGCGGAGAACCGGCACCAGGGATTGCTGAACGACGCCATTCGCCTGACGGCGAAGTTCCTGTCCGAGAACCAGGACCTCATCCGTGAGCGCGTGGAGCGGGAGAGCCCGTGGTGGATCCCCGGGGTGGTCGACGATCGCATTGCGAAGAAGATCGTCACCGGGCTCGAGCGCACCATGCAGGCCGTGCACGAGGACGACAACCACCCGCTGCGCCTCCGGTTCGACGCGGCCCTCGACGAGTTCATCGTCAAGCTGCAGGCGTCACCCGAGGTCATCCTCAAGGCGGAGCAGATCAAGGAGGACGTGCTCAACGCCGAGGCGGTGCGCGGTTTCTCGGCGGCCATGTGGGCCGACGCCAAGGCCACCATCACCCGCCACGCGGAAGATCCCGACGGCTTCAAGCCGGAGGCGATCCAGCGGGGCCTCACGGCGTTCGGCGAGGCGATCCTGAAGGACCCGATCCTGATGGAGAAGGTCGACGCGTGGTTGATCGAGGCGATCGTCGCCGTCGTCGAGCGCTACCAGAGCGAGGTCGGCGAGTTGATCTCCACGACTGTCAAGCGCTGGGATCCCGACGCCACCTCGCGCCGCATCGAGCTGGCCATCGGGCGTGACCTGCAGTTCATCCGGATCAACGGCACCCTGGTGGGGGGGCTCGCCGGTCTCGTGCTCCACTTGCTGCAGCGCGTGTTCTGATCGTCCGCACCGGACGCCTTGGCGGCAACGACCAGGACGTCGAAGCCGCTCAGCGTGCCGGGGGCGGTGCCACTCGTGCGTCCCGGGCGGCGCGTGCTTCCCGTGCTTCCGGCTCGTGGTCTTCCGCGACGTCGGCCAGCAGCCCCGCATTAGGCAACAGCGCCAGCCGCAGCACCTCGTCCATCGAGCTGACGAAGGTGAAGGCCATGTTCTGCCGCACCTCGTCCGGGACGTCCCGCAGGTCCTTCTGGTTGTTGGCCGGGAGGATGACCTCACGCAACCCGGCACGATAGGCGGCCAGGGTCTTCTCCTTCACGCCACCGATCTCCAGCACCTTGCCGCGGAGCGTGACCTCGCCCGTCATCGCCAGGTCGCGGCGCACCGAGCGGCGGGAGAGCACCGACGCGAGGGCGAGCGTGACCGCCACCCCGGCGCTCGGCCCATCCTTGGGGACGGAGCCCGCCGGGAAGTGGATGTGGAAGTCGCTCTCCTTGAAGTCCTTGTCCGCCACGCCTAACGCGTCGGCCCGGGACCGGACGAACGACAGCGCGGCATCGACCGACTCGCGCATGACGTCGCCGAGCTGCCCGGTCACCGTCAGCTTGCCCGTGCCCGGCATGCGGAGCGCCTCGATGGTCATGATGTCGCCGCCGAGCGACGTCCAGGCGAGCCCCGTGACCGTGCCGATCTCCGGTTCCTTCTCCGCCTCCTCGGCGGCGTACTTCGGCACCCCGAGGATCTGTTCCACGAGTGCGTTGTCGACGATCCACGCGCCCTCTTCCCCGTCCGCCTTCTTGCGCGCCCGCTTGCGCATGAGCGCGGCGAGGTTGCGCTCGAAGTTGCGCAGCCCGGCCTCGCGGGAGTAGCGGCTGGAGACAAAGCCCAGCACCTCGTCGGTGAACTGGATGTCCTTGTCGCTGATCCCGTGTTCCTCGAGCAGGCGCGGCATCAGGTAGCGCCACGCGATCTCGACCTTCTCCTCGACGGTGTACCCGGCGATGCGGATGACCTCCATGCGGTCGCGCAACGGGGCGGGGATGTCGAACAGGTTGTTGGCCGTGCAGACGAACAACACGCTCGAGAGGTCGAACTGCAGGTTGAGGTAGTGGTCGACGAAGTCGTGGTTCTGCGACGGGTCGAGGACCTCGAGCATGGCGGCCGTCGGATCGCCGCCGGCGCCGCCGCCCGACATCTTGTCGATCTCGTCGATCATCAGCACCGGGTCCCGCACCCCCACGCGCCGCAGCGCCTGGAGCAGCAGACCGGGCATGGCGCCGACATACGTCCGCCGGTGGCCGCGAATCTCGGCTTCATCACGCACGCCGCCGACGGCAATGCGGTAGAAGGCGCGTCCCATCGCGGCGGCAATGGCCTCGCCTAACGATGTCTTTCCCGTCCCCGGCGGCCCGACAAAGCAGAGGATGGGGCCGTGCGGGTCACCGCCGCGGAGCTTGCGCACCGCGAGGAACTCGACGATGCGCTCCTTGGCCTCGTTCAGCCCGTAGTGCCGGCCCTCCAGCGCTTCCTCGACGCGCGCCAGCTCGATCTGCTCATGCCCGCTCCGCTTGTGCCACGGGAGTGCCAGGATCCAGTCGAGGTAGTTGCGGATGACCTGGTACTCGCTGGACGCGGGGGAGAGCATCCGCAGTCGCTCGGTTTCCCGGCGGGCCTCCTGCCCGACGCGTTCCGGCATCTTGGCGTCGTCGATCTTCTTCAGCAGCTCGACCGCTTCCTTCTCGCCGGGGTCGGTCTCGCCGAGCTCGGCCTGGATGGCCCGCAGCTGCTGGCGCAGGTAGAACTCCCGCTGGTGCTGCTCGATCTTCACCTCGGTCTGCTTCTTCACGTCCTCCATCACGCGCGCGCGCGCCACCTCGCGTTCCAGGCGCGACAGGATGAAGCGCATCCGCTGCCCGATGTCGAGGCGCTGCAGGACCTCGTCCTTGTCGGTGATGCGGAAGTTCATGTTCGTCGCGGCCAGGTCGGCAAAGCGCCCCGGGTCCGAGACGTTCATCTTGAGGATCTGGGGCACCTCGTCGGGAATGCGGTCCACGAGGTCGGCCAGCGTTTCCGCCGCGGAGACGATGCGCGTGACGAGGTCGTCGAGGTCGTTCGGGTCGGCCGGCAACTCCTTGGCGGGTCGGACCCCGGCGATGACAAACGGCTCCTCCTGCTCGATTGAGTCGATCGTGATGCGCCGCAGCCCCTGCAGGGTGATCTGGACGGTGTCGCCCGGGAGGTTGATGCGCTCGTGCACGCGCGCCGCGACCCCCACGCGCCCAACGAACCGGCCGTTCTCGACGACGTCCTCTGCGTCGCCACCCGTGACCACGAGGGCCACGATGAGCCCCGGGTCCTCGTTGGCGCGGAGCAGGGCGAGGTTCTCCGGGGCCCCCATCTGGACCGCGATGGTGCCCAGGGGATACACGATGGTCGACCGCAGCGCCATGAGCGGCAGGCGCGGGGGGAGCTCCTGACCGAGGATTTCGTCGCGGCGTTGGGGTCGGGACATGCGGCCTGGGCGGGGGGATCCGGTG
>JAEUJL010000576.1 GCA_016794835.1 Gemmatimonadota bacterium
CGAGCGCGGGAAGATGGAAGAGTCGCGGCGGATGCTCGATGGCTCGCGGCTCGAGTTCGAGCGCATCTATCCCCTGGATGCCGTCTTTGACACCCTCGATCAGGCCCCCGAGGAGTTGCGCACCAGCAAGCGCTACAAGGACGTGGGCGACTTCTCCATCCAGGGGCTCGCCGACCGGATGCACGCCGATTTCGGCACCCCCGCCTTCGACGTGCTGGTGCATTCCCTCGCCAATGGCCCCGAGGTGAAGAAGCCGCTGCTCGAGGTGTCGCGTGCGGGGTACCTGGCCGCCATGTCGGCGAGTTCCTACTCGCTGGTGTCGATGCTGCAGCGCCTGGGGCCGCTGATGCGTCCCGGCGGCTCCGTGCTGTCGTTGACCTACATGGCCAGTGAACGCGCGGTCCCGGGCTATGGGGGAGGGATGTCGTCCGCGAAGGCCGCGCTGGAAAGCGACACCCGCCTCCTGGCCTACGAGGCCGGCCGCAAGTGGGGGCTCCGGGTCAACACCATCTCGGCCGGTCCCTACGCCTCGCGTGCGGCGAGCGCGATCGGGATCGTGCAGCGCATGGTCGAGTATTGTGCCCGCAACACCCCGATCCCCGAGGCGCTGACGGCCGAGGAGGTGGGACATGCTGCGGCCATGTTGTCATCGCCGCTGGCGAGCGGGATCACGGGGAGCACCGTCTACGTGGACAAGGGCTACCACGCGATGGGGATGGCGGTGGATGCGCTGGTGCCGGCGAACAGCGACCCGACAGCCTGACACGGGGCAAGGCCACGCCACAGCGAGGAAACGGCAGCACGAGAGGTCAGGGCTGCACGAGTAGCACGTAGACATGCACGCGTGCCCCTCGTGCTGCCCGTGCCGCCCGTGCTCCTCGTGCTTCGCCCTGGCCGTTGACCTTTTCCGCCCGGCCTATCGCCTCCGCCGCAGGATCGTCGAGTCCGGCACGAAGTCGAACGGCTGCTGCACCACCTGCTGGACGGCGCGCCCGTTCCGTAGCGCGGGCTTGTAGCGCTGGTCCTTGACCGCGCGCCGCACCGCTTCCCCGAACAGGAGGTGGGAGGTGGTCACGACGCTGAAGGTGTCCATGTTCACGTCCCCGGTCGCGTCCACGACGAACTCGACCATCGCGCGACCCGGAATCGCATTCATGAACATCGAGTCCGGGTAGACCGGCCGGATTAGGTCACCGGAATCGGGGGCCGCCGGCGTGTCCACCTCGCTCGCCGTGAAGACGGTCTTCGCCTCCACCATGCGCTCGATGACCGCGGCAGGGGAGAGTTGGTCCTTCTTCCGCTTCTTCGGCCGCAGCTCACCTTCCTTGGTCCACAGGATGATCGTCCCGCCCGCGCTGCTGATCGACCGATTCCCCTGGAACTCCGCCGGCACGCTCGCCGGGCCGGAATAGATCTCGACCCCCTCGAACGTCCGCGGATCCACCGAGTCCAGGTCGAACTCGGCGGCGTACAGCGGGGTGCCATCCAGCCAGACCAACGGGGCATTGCGGGCGCCGCGGAACCGGACGACGGTGCGGCCGAACCCCCGGCTCTCCACCCGCGCGCCGGGAATCATCCGGAACAGGTCCGTCATGTTCACCGGGTTGCGCCGGTCAATCGCTTCGCGCGTGAGGAAGTGGCCGCCTGCGCCCCGGCTCATCCGCTCGTAGAACCCGGCGATCCGCCCCGACAGGTTGCGCCGCCCGACCACCACCAGCGGGTCGAGCTCGATCGCGAGGCGCGCCAGGGTGATGTCGGCCGCCGCGGTTTCCCCGGCGAGCACCTTCACGCGCACCGTGTCCGGGCGAAAACCGATCCGCCGGATCCGCAGCGAGGTCTCACCGGGCGACGCCTTGGCGAGGAGGAACTCCCCGTTGTCGTCGCTCTCGACCACGACGCTCGTTCCCGCCACGGCGACCTGCGCACCGACCACGGGCTGCCCTAACGAGTCCCGCACCAGGCCCTTGATCCCTCCCGTGCCGACCTCCCCGCGCTGCGCGCGCAACTCCCCGGGGGTCGCCAACCCGGCACCGGCACAGGCGACGACGGCACAGACGGCGCGCACGCGGTGCGCGAAGCTTGCAAACGACATGCGGACCTCCCGACCCCTCGCAACGGACGGCGAGGGATCGCGACTGGGGGGAATCACCATTGCTACCCCTGGAAACGTCCCAGGGTCGGCGCGGCATCGGGGGTGGGGTCCGCAGCGCCAGAATCCAACCTACGCCCTCCCGGTGACTGCCACCAGACGGGCCCCTGCACCGAGCGGCAGCGGACCCCATTCCCCGCGCTGCGCCCGGACATCAACTTCGGTTCAGCCTCCACCCTCCCCAGCCATGCCGTCGGTCCCATCCCGCCTTGCCATCGTCGCGCTGCTCGCCCTGCCACTTCAACCCCCGGCGGGCATCCGCGGTTTCGCGCCCGACGCGGCCCGCCAGCAGCGGGAATGGGAAGGGCGCTTCAAGGCCATTCCGGACCCCGCCCGCCAGCGCGAGTACCTCCGTCGGTTGAGCGCCCGACCCCACCACGTCGGGTCGCCCTACCAGAAGGAAAATTCGGAGTACATGCGGGATTTGTTCAGGTCCTGGGGATGGGACGCCGATTTGGCGGTGTATCACGTGTTATTTCCGACACCGCGCACCCGGCGGCTCGAGCTGGTCGCCCCCACGAAGTACGTCGCGCGGCTCGATGAGCCGGTCCTCAAGGAAGATCCGGGGACGAACTACAAGGCGGAGCAGCTCCCGGGGTACAACGCCTTCTCGGGCGACGGCGACGTCACCGGGCCCCTGGTCTACGTGAACTACGGCGTGCCGGCGGACTACGAGGAGCTCGCGCGCCGCGGCATTTCCGTGAAGGGCGCGATCGT
>JAEUJL010000459.1 GCA_016794835.1 Gemmatimonadota bacterium
ACGTGCACCCCGCCCGGGTACTCGAAGTCCACGGCAAAGTGATCGAAGATGTGCCCGTGCTCCGCCCCGGTGCGCCATTGCCGCCCGCCCACGCCCACCGCACGCACCGGGTGGGCCCCGACGACCCAGTTGGCCACGTCGATGTTGTGGATGTGTTGTTCCACCACATGGTCGCCCGACAGCCAGGTGAAGTAGAGCCAGTTGCGCACCTGCCAATCCAGGTCGCTCCACTCCGGCTTGCGCGCCGCATGCCACAACCCGCCCTGGTTCCAGAAGACCTGCCCGGAGACCAGCTCCCCGATCGCGCCCCCGTGCACGCGCTCGATCACGGCCTGGTACGCGGGGTCGTGCCGGCGCTGGGTCCCCGCCACGACGCCGAGCCCCTTGGACTTCGCCCGCGCCGCGGCGGCGATCACCGCACGAACCCCGGTCGGATCCACGGCCACCGGCTTTTCCATGAAGACATGCTTCCCGGCATCGACCGCCGCCGCGAAGTGCACCGGACGAAAGCCGGGCGGGGTCGCGAGGATGACCAGGTCGATCCCACTGGCCAGGACCTTCTGGTACGCGTCCATCCCGCTGAAGGCGTGGCCATCGTCCACCTTGTACTTCGCCGCAAACGCCGGGTTCTCGGCGGCCACCTTGGCGAGGTTCTCCCGACAACTGGCCACCCGGTCCGCGAAGAGGTCGCCGACCGCGACCAGCTCAACGCCCTCGCTGCCGCGCAGGCAATCGCGGGCCGCGCCGGTGCCGCGTCCCCCGCATCCGACGAGTCCCACCTTGATGGTGGCCGCTGACGCCCATGGCATCGCCTGCAGCGGCCGCGTGAAGGCGAGTCCCGCCGCCACACCAGCGCCCGCCTGCACGAAATCCCGACGCGAATATCCCGCCATCATTGCCTCCTCGGGTTACGGCTCGCGCACGATGCGAAAGCCGACAAAGGGCCCATCACTCAACCACCAGCTGCTTTTTGGAATTTGTGGATCGCGCTCGTTCCAGCTCTCCGCCTGGCGGGCACGCGCCAGCGGGCCCACGGCGGCCGGGGGATCCTGCCACGACCCGCCGCGCACGACCAGCGCGCCATCGTCCGGGATCACCCACTCCGCCACGTTGCCAAACAGGTGGTAGAGCCCCGGCGCCGTCAACGCTCCACTCGCGACCGGACGAGTTCCGGCGCCGGGCGCGCGAGTCGCCGTGGAGTCTGCCGCCTGCCGTGTGCCGACTGCCCTCTCCCTCCCCGCAAGGTCCGCCGCGCGCTGCCACTCCGCTTCGGTGGGGAGCCGGTACCGGTGCCCCGTCACGGTCGAGAGCCACGCACAAAACGCCAGGGCCGCATCCCGGGTCACCGAAATCACGGGGAAGCCGGCGTGGCCAAAGCCATAGTCCGGGTTGCCGTAAGGTCGTGACGGCCCCGCCACGGCGTCCGCCCCCGCGGGTGAATATCTCGGCGACGGGGCGCGACTCATGGTGAAGGCGTCATACGCATCCCAGGAGAGTTCCGTGCGTCCGAGCAGGAACCCCGCAACGTCGCGACGCGATCCCCCGAGGGTCACCGGACCCGCGGGGACGCGCACCAGCTCGATCGTGACCAGGGTCCCGGGAATGGAGTCGCGCACGACCTCTTGCCCCCTGAGGCAGGGCGCCAGGAGAAGCGCGGACACGGCGACAAAACGCCGGAGCGGGAGGGCGGTCACGGTGACTCGACGGTATTACCTTCGGCCCGAAATGTCTACCGCTCTCCTGGGGATCCTGCTCCTCACCGGCCCGGTGGCGCAGGACACGATCCTGCGGCCCTTCACCTTCCGCGAAGTGCACATGGGCGTCGCGGTGCGCATCACGCTGTGGGCGCCTAACGACTCCGGGGCCCGGGCCGCCGCCACCGCGGGCTTCCGGGAAATCGCCCGCCTCGAGGAGATCCTCTCCGACTGGCGCCCCTCGAGCGAGCTGCGGCGCCTCGAAAGTGGAGGCACCGAGTGGCAGCCCACGTCCCCCGAACTGGCCGAGCTCCTCGCGACAGCGCTCCTCGTGGCGCGCGCGAGTGACGGCGCCTTCGACCCCACGATCGGCCCGCTCACCCGGCTCTGGCGCGCCGCACGACACGCCGGAACACCGCCGGATGCGCACACCGTGGCGGCCGCGCGCCAGCGCGTCGGCTTTAACCATCTCGAGGTGGACACGCAGCGCCATCTCGTGCGACTGCGTCGCGCGGGGATGCAGCTCGACCTCGGCGGGATCGCGAAAGGCTACATCCTGCAGCGCGCGCTCGCGGTGCTGCGGGAGCACGGGGCACCCCAGTCGCTCGTGGAGGGCGGTGGGGATCTCGTCGTTGGCGACGCGCCACCGGGAAAAGCCGGCTGGTCGATCGCGACCCCCCTGGCTGACGCGACGATGGGGGCGCTGGCCGGGACGTTGACCAACGCCGCACTGGCAACGTCGGGCCCAACCGAGCAGCAGATGCTCGTCGACGGCCACCGGGAATCACACATCGTCGACCCCTCGACAGGACATGGCACCCGGGCGCCCCACGTCGCGACGGTGATCGGGAGTGACGCCGCGTTGGCGGACGCCGTCGCCACCGCCCTCACTGTCCTGACGCCCGAAGAGGGACGAAGAGTCCTTGCACGGTTCGGCCTTCGCGGCTCCCTGCACGACACGTCACGCGTGTCCCCCACCAGGCTC
>JAEUJL010000507.1 GCA_016794835.1 Gemmatimonadota bacterium
GTTCCCCAGGAGGTTCTGGAAGACCGACGACAGCTGCGATGCGTACACCGACAGGACCGGCATGGGGTCATGCGTGACGATGGCACCCGTCTCCTGCATCATCGCGCCGAGGTCCTGCAGGGCGTGCATCAGCAGCTCGGCCGTGTCGGTCACCTGCCGCGCGCCCTCTGCGCGCCCGACGCGGGAGTAGTTCAACAGGTCGTCGATCAGGCGCTGCATGCGCACGGCGCCGTCCACCGCATACCCGATGTACTCGTCGGCGCGCGCATCGAGCTGCCCGGCATACCGCTTCTTGAGCAGCTGCACGCAGCCCGCCACGGCACGCAACGGCTCCTGCAGGTCGTGCGAGGCGACGTACGCGAACTGTTCCAGGTCCGTGTTTGACCGCTCCAGGTCTGCCGCCCTCCGTTCGAGCTCGCGCGCGGCGCGCAGGCGCTCGGTGATATCCTGGATGGTTGCGACGCGAAAGCGGACGGTGGCGTCCTCGCCGCGCACACTGGCCAGGTCCACCTGCACCGGGAGCGTCGTGCCGTTGGCTCGCACCATCTCCGACTCGTACCGGCAGAATCCGGAGCGATCTGCCTCGGCGATGCGCTCCAGCAGGGCGGCGCGTTCCCCCGGCGCATACAGGGACGGGATGGGGATGCCGGCAATCGCACTCGTCGGCTGGCCCAGCAACGCCGCAAATGCCGGATTGCAGGACACGATGCGCCCGCTGCGCGGGTCCCCAAGGGCAATGCCGTGCCCGCAGTGCGTGAACGCCGTGGCCCACAGGTCGCGCTGGGCCTCCACCTGCTTGCGCGCGGTCACCTCGAGGAGCACCCCGTGCCACGTCACCCCGCCGTCGTCGTCACGCAGGGGCGACGAGAAGCCTTCCACCCAGATCTCGCCACGCGTCGGGTGGAGGTATCGGTACTCGGCGTGCCACGGCCCCATCCCCGCCTCGGACTGCGTGATGGACGCCAGCACGCCGGGTTGATCCGCGGGATGGACGCGTTCCAGCATCGGCGCCGCATCGACGGCCAGCTCGGCGGGCGAGAAGCCGTATAGCGCCGCAATGGATGCCGCCGCATATGGCAGGGTGACCCGACCGTCGGGGGCGCGCCGGTACGACACGAGCACCGCCGGCGCCACTTCGGCAATCAGCTGCAGGCGCTGCTGTTCCCGGTGCAACGCCTCCTCGAGGTCCCGCTTCTCCTGGATGTCGAGGGTCAGCCCGACCCATTGCACCAATCGCCCCGCCCCATCCCGCTGGGGAACCGCCCGTGTCTCGAACCAGCGGAACGACCCATCATGCCGCTGCAGGCGGAGCTCTTCGCGCACCGGGGTCCCCGTCGCCATCGCCTGTTCCCAGGCCGCCACAAACCGGTGACGATCCTCGGGGTGGATGAGGCGCCAGCGCGCATCGCCCTCAGCATCCACATCAGCATCGCCGGTGTAGTCTGCGTACTGCGGGCTCACAAAAGTGGCGCGCCCATCCGGCCCCGCGGTCCAGATCATCTGCGGCAGCGTCTCGACGAGTCGTCGGTACTGCTCCTCCTGCGCCTGCAGCTCGGCCAGGGCGTCCGCGTGCGAGCGCCCTTCCGCCGCGAGGGCGACCTCGAGTTGTGCGGTCGTGCCCGCCAGCTCGCGCCACGCCCGGCGCATCGCCACGCCCGCGAGCGACAGCAGCGCGACGCCGAGGAGTGACCCGAGCACGAGGAGGGTCAAGGCGCGCCGGATTCCCTCACGGACCGCCGCCGCCGCCATTCGCTCGGACGTCCCCTCCGCGGTCCGCATCTCGGAGATCACGCGCTCGATCGCCGCCTGCTGCAGGGGACCCTGGGCGTCCAGCCACTCCGAACGCGCGGACTCGAAACCACCCTGTTCTCGCGCCACCAGGATGCGCTCGATGGTCGTGATTCGCGCCCGGACCAGCACGGTGAGGCTGTCGAACTGTTGCCGGGCCGGGCTCCGCGCATCCAGCAACGTGTCCAGCGCGCCAAGACTATCGACGATGGCGCGGTTCCACGCGCGAGCGAACGACAGGGCGGAATCGGTCCCCGCCAGCAGGGCCCCGCGCTGCGCATTCGATGATTGGATCACCACGCTGCGCAGGTGGCTCAGTCCCTCGATCACCGCCGCGGACTCCCGTGCCGCCACCGACGACCGCGACAGGGTGCGCAGCTCCTGCACCCCGGCGAGCCCAACCAGAGCAAGGATCACGAGAGCGGCCGCGAAGCCGATGCCCCACCCTGGCGCCCCGGCCCGGGTCGGCCTGGGAGCGGGGCCGCCTGATGACGGCGCCTCCGCGCGGGAACGCGATGGCTGGTTGTTCGCCGGCATGTGCGCGAATGCTGCAACGGCTCACGCAGTTTGTCTACCGTATCCAACCGGATTCCACCGGTCAGTGCATGCCGTACTCATCGTCAGGCACTCCCCGGTTGGAATATCCCAAGGAACCCTCTGTCCCCATGGCTGCCCCACCCCGCGCGCAAATGTCGTTAGGCGCGGCCGCAGGCCGCCATGAAACGTCGGACACTCCGTCCTCCATAGGCCGACGCGCCCCCCCACCAGACACCGACAGCGCCGCCCGACACCACGCCGCATCGTGCCAGTGCCCGACCTGGAGGTGCCCATGCGTGCCACCCTGCCGTTCATCCTTTGTGCCTTGCTCACCCCGGGAACCCTCCTCGGGGCGCAACCCGCCCGGCCCGACTCGGGATTCCAGTTCCGGCTCTTTGGCGATGCCGTGGTGGCTCGCGACGCCCGTGAAGGCGCCGTGGTGGTGCTGCAGGGCAATGCCACCATCGAAGGCATGGTCCGGGCCGTCGTGGTCCTCAACGGCAACGCCATCATCGCAGGCGGCCGCGTCGAGGACCTGACAGTCGTTCACGGCACGGCGCAGCTTGGGCCCGGGGCCGTGGTCTCGCACGAGGTGCACCTGATTGACGCGGACATCACCATCGCCGAGGGCGCGAAGGTCACGGGGACCATTGAGCGCGGCGCGGGCCGACGGATGGCGCGGGACCTCATGGGACTCGCGGCCCTTGTGGGGCTCGGCGTCCTCCTCGCCGTGGTGCTGGGCGGAATCGTCGCCGCCGAGGCGGCGCCACACGGCGTGCGTGCCGCGGGCGACCTGCTGCGCACCGACCTCGGGCGCGTCGCCATCGCGGCGCTCGTCGCCTGGATCGTGATGCCCATGATCGCCGTGATGCTGGTCCCGACACTCGTCGGCTTGCCCATGGGACTCGGGTACTTCGTCTTCGTGCTCCCGACGCTGTGGTTCGTTGGCCTCCTCGTGGCCGGGACCTGGGTGGGGGACCAGGTGCTGGGCCGCATCCGTGGGCGGGTGGAGGCCACCCGGCCGTGGCTCGCCGCGATGATCGGGATCGCGACACTGCTCCTGCTCGGCCGACTGCCGTTCGTTGGGGCCGCGATCTTCATCCTCGTGGCCCTCGGGGGAGGTACGGTCGCCCTCACCACCTGGCGGAACGTGCGGGGCCCGCGCACAACGGCACAGTCGTCACCACTGCCGGCCGCGCACCTCCCATCCACCGCTTGAAGGCCGCCAGAGGTGGCGTGAGCCGAACAGGACGCTCTCCTTGACGGATTAGGAGAGAGCGCACAGCTTCTCCTAATCCAGATAGGAGAGATGGTGCCCACACCTGCTGAGCTGCTGCCCGGTAACCTCGACCTCGTCATCCTCAAGGCGATCTCACTGGGGGAGGTGCACGGCTACGGCGTGCTGCTCCGCATCCA
>JAEUJL010000517.1 GCA_016794835.1 Gemmatimonadota bacterium
GGACCTCGAGGGGTCCATCGACCTGGTGGGGGCGTTCTTCACCAACCCGCGGCAGCGCTACACCATCACCGACGCTGGCGCTGCGACCATCGACGGACGCGCGACACGCGCCGTGAACCTGGTGCCCCGCAAGGGAGATGCGAGCTTCACGCGGGCGCGCATCTGGGTGGACCTGGCGGACGGGTGGCTCCGGCAGTTCGAGGCCCAGGAGCCCAGCGGCCTGACACGCAAGGTGAAGGTGACGAGCTTCACCCCCAATGCGCAGGTGGAGGCCGGTGCGTTCACGTTCAAGCCGCCGCGCGGGGTCCGGATCGTGGAGAGCGGCAGCATTCGTTAGGCACGGGCTGGCGCGGCGCCCGTCGTGCGCGGGGGGACAGGTCCGCGGGACCACACATGACCACGGGACGTCGGCACATCGTGCCTTCGTCCCGTGACCACGAGCAACTCCCCCCAACTTACATCTGCGTGTCGTCGAACCAGAAGGACGTGAGCGCTCCCTTGCGATCCGTCGTCAGGACGACGGTGTAGGACTTGCCCGCCTCCAGGTTCATCCCCTCGATCGCGTGCAACACGGTCGTGCCACCCGCGTTGCGGAACTCCAGCGTTCCCTTCCATGGCTCGAGGGCAGAGAACCCGGCCTGCGAGTTGAAGGTGACCCGCTCGAAGATCGGGCCGCCGCGCTTCGGCGCCACGTCGACCGCGTTCACCGAGCGTGCCGCATGGATCACGCGCAACTGGGCCCGGGTGCCGTCACTGGAGATATCGTCGCGAAAGATGTGCGTGTCATAGCGCCCGGCCTTCTCGTCCCGCATCACGACCATCGAGTACCGATGTCCGTCCGAGAGCACCTCGCGGTTGGTCTCGAGGGGCTCATAGGCCTCTTTCGCCAACCCGCGGACCTCGAACTTGACCCAATTGTCGTCGATCGGCTGGTACGCACTGACCTTCTTGAAGGCGACTTCGGGCAGCATCCGCGCCTCGTCCGCACGAACGACCATCCCCTCGGATGCCGAGGCGGCATTGATGATCCGGACCAGCGCCTGCCCGCGCTTCTCGGCGGAATCGCCCGAGATGGAGCTGGACACGCTGCCCCCCGCCGTCTCGGTCACCACCTCGTTCTTCGTCTCGGCGTCCTTGTTGCATCCGGCGAGCACTACGGCTCCCATCAGGATGCCCTGCGTTGCCCAATGTGTCGCGCGCATCGGTTGATCTCCTGGAACGTGTGGGAACCGCGGCGGTGGGCGTCCCCCTGCCCCTCGCGTGTGGCATCCCCGTTGCTGCCACACCCCTGCACCGGCGAAGTGTCACGCTGATCGCGTGCGCGATGCACGCGCCGTGCGCCAACGACGGCTTGCCGCCCCTGCCAGGGCGACACCCGCATGATGGTGACGCCGCGCCGCGCCAGCCAGCTCTCCGGAGGGTGGTCCTTGCCTCTCCCTCAGGAGCCAGTCCGTGCCGTGATGACATGGACGCATCAGATGATCCGCAGCGGCACCGCCGTGGCGGCGGTGCGTCGCACTTCCATGAGGATGCGAAAGACCTCGAGCGCTTCGTCCAGTGCAAGTGCTGCGCTGCGGAACACGCCCGGCGGTCGTGCCGGGCCGGCCTCGAAGCGCCAGGCGACCCGCACCTCGGCGGATCCCGGGATCGGTACGCCGTGCACGTGCACCGTCACCACGGAGGGCGCCGACTCGCCGCCGATGCCCCGCCAGGCCAGGCTCCGGCCCAGGATGTCATGCGTTTGTTCCATCACCCATTCGCTCCCGTCCTTCAGGCACCAGCGACTGCGCTTGCCCTGTTCGAGGACGGCGGCCAGGAACGGCATGAACTTCGGCCAGTGGTGGACGCCCTGCAGTACGCGATACAGCTCAAGGCCCGGCCGCCGAATCAATTGTGTCCTGCTGATGCTGTGGCTGCCGTCGCGCCCAATCACTTCGAGTGCCATGGTGATCTCCCCGGTGCGTGCCGCACCTGCCAGGGTGCGTCGCATCCCACCGTGCCGCGTCCCCACCAGGGGGGAGCCTCCACTCCCCCGTCCGAGGCGCATCGGCGGCGCCTATCTCCTTCGGCCACTGGTGCGGTCTCGCCGGCGTCGTCACCATCCGCGCAGGCGTCCACCGCCACCCCCCAACGGGATCCGCATGACCCAGCATACGCAGGACCTCCCACCGGTGCGCGCATTGCGCGTCGCGGTGATCGTCGGCAGCCTCCGACGCGACTCGACGACGCGTCGCATCGCGCGCGCCGCCATGGCGCGGGCGCCGCGCGGCATGCAGTGCGATGTCGTCGATATCGGCGACCTGCCCCACTTCAACCAGGACCTGGAGCACGAGCCTCCAGCTGCCTGGATGACCTTTCGCCAGGCCATCGCGGCGGTGGACGGGGTGCTCTTCTTCACGCCGGAGTACAATCGCTCGTTCCCGGGATGCCTGAAGAACGCGATCGACATCGGCGGCCGCCCACATGGCAGCGCCCTCTGGAACGGGATGCCCGCCGGGATCGTGAGTGTGTCCCCGCATGCCCTGGGGGGCTTTGGTGCCAACCACGCACTGCGGCAAACCCTCGTTTACCTCAACATGCCGGCGATGCAGCAGCCCGAGGCGTACATCGCGATGGCGGAGACCTTGATGGATGCCGCCGGCACGGTGACACGCGCGACGACGGACAAGTTCCTCCGGCAGTACATGCAGGCCTTCGCGGACTGGGTCCACCTGCTGCGCAGCCCGGTCCTGGTCGCCGCCGCCACCTGAGCTCGGCGATCAGGCCAGGGGTTCGCGGCGGATCAGCTGCGCATTCGCCGCGACCACGAGGGTGCTGGCTGACATCAGGAGTGCCGCGATCGTCGGTGTGAGGACGACCCCCCACGGGGCCAACACACCCGCCGCCAGGGGGATCGCCACCACGTTGTAGCCGGCAGCCCACCACAGGTTCTGTACCATCTTGCGATACGTCACGCGCGAGAGGCGGATGATGCTCACGACATCACGCGGGTCGTTGCGGACCAACACCACGTCCCCGGCCTCCACCGCCACGCTGGTGCCCGCGCCAATGGCCACGCTCACGTCGGCACTCAGCATCGCGGCGGCGTCGTTCACGCCGTCACCCACCATGGCGACGCGCCGCCCTTCACGCCGGAGCTGCCGAATCCGCTCCACCTTGTCGCCGGGCAACACCCCCGCATGCACCGTGGAGATCTCCAGTGTCCGCGCCACGGTCTGCGCCACCGCCGGGCTGTCGCCGGTGAGCATGACCACCTGGATTCCCGTTCCCTGGAGCGCTCGCACGGCGGCTTTGGCCTCCGGCCGCACCTGGTCCGCGAGCGCCAGGACCGCACACGCTTCCGGCGGCCCGGACTTCGCCCTCGCCTCCATGACGACCACAGCCGTCTGCCCACGCATCGCCGCGGCGGCGCGCGCCACATCGAGGGCGTGCGGGAGGACCACGCCGAGCGACTCGACCATGGCGGGCCCCCCGACAAACACGGTCCGACCCTCCACCCGCGCACGCACCCCGTGGCCCGGGAGCGCGGCAAACGCCTCGGCCTGCGGCAAGGAGAGCCCCTGCTCCCGTGCGCTGCGCACCACACCCCGGGCGATCGGGTGTTCCCCATCAACCTCGACGGCACCGGCAAGCCGTAGCACGTCGGGCGCTCCCCAGCCCGGCGCAGTCGTCACGTCGACGACCCCAAACACCCCACGCGTCAAGGTGCCCGTCTTGTCGAACACGACCGTATCGACGTGGCGCGCTTCCTCGAGGCCGCGGCGGTCCCGCACCAGCAGGCCATGCCGCGCACCTAACGAGGTGGCAATCGCCACCACGAGGGGGATGGCGAGCCCGAGTGCGTGCGGGCACGCCACCACCAGGGTCGCCACCATCCGCTCCACGGCGTAGCTGGGCGCCGCGCCCACCAGCAACCAGGCGCCACAGGTGACGACCGCGGACCCCAGGGCCACCCAGGTCAGCCAGTACGCGGTGCGGTCGGCCAGCAACTGTGCCCCAAAGCGGGACTGCTGTGCACCTGACACCAATCGCATGATGCCCGCCAGCGCCGTGCGATGGCCGGTGGCCCGGACTTCCACCCGCAGGGAGCCGGACCCGTTGAGCGTCCCGGCCACCACCTGCGCGCCCGCCTCGCGACTCACGGGGAGCGATTCCCCGGTCACCGCCGCTTCATTCACCTCGCTTGCCCCGCTCCGCACCACCCCATCCGCCGGCAGTTGCTCCCCCGGACGGACGAGCACCAGGTCGCCTTCGCGAAGGTCGGCGACCCGAATGGGCTCGGCGACTTCCGCGCCCCGCGCATCCGTGTGCACCCGGGTTGCCATGTCCGGCAGCAGTTTCGCCAATTCGCCGAGGGCACCCTCCGCCTGACCGACCGCACGCATCTCCAGCCAGTGCCCCAGCAACATGATGGTCACGAGGGTCGCGAGTTCTTCCCACAGTGCCGTGCCCGAAGCCCCCAGGGTCACCGCCACGCTGAAGACGAAGGAGACCCCGATCGCAAGCGCGATCAACGTCATCATCCCGGGGGCCCCGCGCGTCATCTCGCGCCACGCCCCTTGGACAAACGGCCGCCCGCCGTAGACAAACACCGCCGTGCCTGCCGCGGCGGGCATCCACGTGCAGCCGGGAAATGCCGGTGCGCTGAACCCAAGTGCCCCCGGCAGCATGTGGCCCCAGACCAGGGTCAGCAGGGTGCCCAGCGCGCTCCACCAGAACCGGTCCCGAAACGCTCGCACGTTGTGCCCGGCATGTGGGGCCAAGCTTCCCGCGGCGTCGCTGACCACCTGGTGTCCCCCCGCCGCGGCGTGATGATGCGCGTCTGGTTCGCCCACGACCGGGACGCCGCCCCCATACCCCGCCTGTCTCGCGTCCTCTGGCACGTACCCGGCCGGATAGAGAACGTTGGGTCCCAGGGTGGCTGTGCTCACTTTGGCGGGCGCGGCAGGGTCAGGAGGCGCCGTCGAAAGACCTGGAACGCCGGACTATCGACCGACAGTCCCTGGAGTGAGCGCGCCGGGATGCGGGCGATCTGTGCCTCGGTTGCCGCGATGCGCGACTCCTCCAAGGGGTGTGTGGCGAAGAACGCCTCCACCGTGCCTGGGCGCGACGTCCGCTCGGCCAGCAACAACCGGAACATGGCGGGAATTCCCCTCGGCGAGATCCCGGCCTTCACGAGTGTCGCCACCCCCTCGGCATCGGCTTCTGACTCGTCCGTCCGACTGAAGCGCGCGAACAGGGCATTTCCCCCAAGGCCGATGGCCGCCTGGCCCACGCCGCTGCCGCACACCCCGGTCAGGGTGCAGGCCAGGGCCAGCCCGACATTCGCTCCCTGCGCCTGTTGCAGTTGTTGTACCGAATGGCGTCGCGTCACGTGGCCGATCTCGTGGCCGAGGACCCCGGCCAGCTCGCTCATGCTGTTGGCTCGCTCGATCAGGCCCCGATTCACGTAGATCCACCCCCCGGGGAGGGCAAAGGCGTTGACCTCGTTGCTGTTCACCACGTTGAAGTGCCAGGAGAGCCCACGCGCATCCGTGGCCACCGCGAGTGACTGGCCCAGCGCGCTGATGTACCGCATGACGGTGGCATCGCTCATCAACGGCAGTTGCGCCCGTACCTCAGCAGCGCTCGCATTCCCGAGCTCGACCTCCTGTTGCTGCGACAGGGCGCAGGCGATGGACAGCAGGCCCAGCGAGTACACGGACCAGCGCATGGTTGCGTTTGGTGGCCTCACAAGTTCCGCTCCTGTTGGGGACAGCGACCTCGACACCACGTGGATGGCGACCGCGTCGAGTGGCTGGGAGCCGACGGATGCCCGGCTCCTGCGACGGGCCGCTCCACGGAGCCTAGCCAACCCCTGCCACCGCGGGTATGCGTCGTAAGGCCACCTTCGACCGCTCCTCCTGGGAGCACGGACACCACGCCACGCAGGGGTCGCCCCTCCCCCGTCCCCGTGGACTGTCCATCCCCCAAAAGAGAGAGGCACTGGCTGCGCCTTCGCAGCATGGCGTTCCCCCACGCCACCGTCGTTATTTCATCCAGTGGCCAACGCCACTCCGCACCGCGGAGTCGACGGCGGCCGCGCATACGCCCGCGCGCCAGGCGCGGCATCGCGTCACCTGGTTTGTTACGCCACGCCCGGCACACGTGGCTACACCCACTCCCCTCCGGGGGAGCAACCATGACCGTACCAGGCAGTTCCGGCGCACCGCACGACCCGCGCCCTGCGGAGCCCGCTGGCGAGGCCTCAGGCGCGTGGGCCATCGGCTCGGCGTGGTGGCGCGTCACGCTTTCCTCCATTGGCGACGCCGTCATCACCACCGACGCCACCGGCCGTGTGACCTTCCTGAACCCGGTGGCCAGCACGCTCACCGGCTGGAGCGCGGGTGATGCGGTCGACAAGCCCGTGACCGATGTCTTTCGCATCGTACGCGAGGGCGATCGCCGGCCGGCC
>JAEUJL010000529.1 GCA_016794835.1 Gemmatimonadota bacterium
CCGGGCTCGCGTTCCTGGATGAAGAAGGCGTTCTCCGCCATCCGCGTGGCGTCCAGGTACAACTTGATCCCGTGCTGGTCGCACCAGGCGCGCAGCGCCTTCACGTTCGCCATGCTCACCGGCTGGCCACCGGCCATGTTCACCGTGCCGGCGAGCGAGACGTAGGCGATCTTCGCCGCGCCTTCGCGGGCGACGAGGGCGTCGAGCTTGGCGAGGTCGATGTCTCCCTTGAAGGGATGCGTGCTGACCGGGTCGTGCGCCTCGTCGATGATGACGTCGACGAACGCACCCCCCGCCAGCTCCTGGTGCGCGCGCGTCGTCGTGAAGTACATGTTGCCGGGCACAAACTGTCCCGGCTTGATCGCTACGCGACTGATCAGGTGTTCGGCGCCGCGTCCCTGGTGGGTGGGCAGGACGTGGGCGTATCCATAGTAGTCCCGGACCGCCGCCTCGAGGTGGTAGTAGTTGCGGCTCCCCGCATACGCCTCGTCCCCCGTCATCATCCCGGCCCATTGCCGGTCGCTCATCGCGCTCGTCCCGCTGTCGGTGAGCAGGTCGATGTAGACGTCGTCGGACTTGAGCAGGAAGGTGTTGTAGCCGGCTTCCACCAGCGCCTGCGCGCGTTGCTCGCGCGTGGTCATGGTGAGCGGCTCGACCATCTTGATCTTCCAGGGCTCGGCCCAGGAGCGCCGGCCAAACTGCTGCCCCATGGTGCGGGGCGTGGGATGCGGGGTGGTCATGTCAGGGGTGCGGGCGAGGGGTACTGGTCGCGCGCAACCTGCGGTGTCGCACCCGCCCGGACTGTCGGCGATCGTCGGGACGTCGCCGTCAGCGCTTCCCCTACGCCCGGGGCGTCACGACCCGGCGCCTAACGATACAGCCGGTACGGCGCGATCGCCCGGGCGAACGCCTCGGTCTCCTGGTCGAGGATCGGGATCAGCGCCTCGATCCCTCCCTCGCGTTCCACCGCCGCGCGCAGCCGCGCCGTCCCGGAGAGGCGATCAATCGCCTGCTCGCGCCACGTCCACTCCTTCGCGTGCCGCTTGTAGATCGTGCGCAGCATGTGCAGCGCCACCACGTGCGGCTTCACGAGGTCCCGGTCGCTCACGACGGTGATGAGCACCGGCACCGTCAACCCTTCGTGCTTGTAGCCGAATCCCTTTTCGATCGTTTGTGTCGACGAGTCGAAGACCACCCCCGGCAGGCGCATCGCGTTCAGTTCCTTCGCGATCGCCCCGGCATCGGTGAGCCACGGGGCGCCGACCATCTGGAACGGCTGCGACATCCCGCGCCCTTCGTTGAGGTTCGTCCCCTCGAACAACACCGTCCCGGAATACAGCAGCGCGGCATCGAGCGAGCGGATGTTCGGTGACGGGTTGACCCACGCCAGCCCGGTCTCGTTCCACCACATGTCGGCCCGGTATCCCTGCATGGGGATCACGGTGATATCCGCCTTCACCTGCCCGGTCCCCACCAGGTAGCGCGCCAGCTCGCCGGCCGTGAGCCCGTAACGGATCGCGACGGGATATTGCCCGATGAACGAGCGGTACTTCACGTCCAGGATCCCGCCCTCGACGCGATCATTGCGAATGGGGTTCGGGCGGTCGAGGACAAGAAACGGCTTCTTCGCCGCCTCGGCCGAGAGGGCCATCGTCCACGGGTAGGTGTACGTGCGCGAGCCAACGTCCATGATGTCATAGAGCAGGACGTCAACGTCCTTGAGCATCTCGGGGGTTGGCACGCGCGTCGCGCCGTACAGCGAATGCACCGTCACCCCCGTGGCGGAGTCGACCCCGCTGGCGACATGGTCACCCGCAGGCGCGATCCCGCGAATCCCGTGTTCCGGCCCGAAGAGGGCGGTCAGCTTCACCCCGGGCGCCGCCGCCAGCAGGTCGGCGCTGCTCTTGCCGAGCGGGCCGGAGATCCCGGTGTGGTTGGTGATGAGCCCAACCCGTTTCCCGCGGATGAGGTGGATCGAGTCTGTCAGCAGGACCTCGATCCCCGTGCGGACCCGCTGCGCCTGGGCGGGCAGCGCCGTCAGGGCGAGGGCGAGGGCAGCAACGGTGCGGCGGAGGGCTGGGCGCATGGCGTCTTGGGGAAGATTCACACGGGAAAGATGATGCGGCGGCGACCCGCGCAACACGGACCTCCCCGGCCGGATGCCGCACCATACCTTTCGCCCCGTGAAACGCCCTACCCTGCGACAGGTCCGCCGGTTCCTCGTCCTCCTGGCCCTCCTCGGCCTGGTGGGGCCCTTCGTCCTGATCCTCCCGCTCAACCTGATCCAGCCGCTGACCACGATGGTCATGATCCGGCGCGCGGGGCAGCGACTGGGCGAGGGAAAGCGCCCGATCTATCCGAAGCGCGACATAGTGGGGCGCGACGAGATCTCCCCGCACCTGCGTCGGGCCGTGCTGGCCAGCGAGGACGACCGCTTCTACCTGCACTTTGGCCTGGACTTCGAGGAGATCGAGAACGCCCTGGAGCGCGCGAAGCGCGGGCGTCGGCTGCGCGGCGCCTCGACGATCACGCAGCAGGTGGCGAAGAATGTCTTCCTGTGGGAGGGGCGCTCGTTCGTGCGGAAGGGGTACGAGGCCTACCTGACGATCGTGCTGGAGATCTGCCTGTCCAAGGAGCGCATCCTC
>JAEUJL010000536.1 GCA_016794835.1 Gemmatimonadota bacterium
AGTACGGCTGGCCGTTGGACGGTATCCCCGTCAGGGCCATCTTCTCGATGGGGGGCACATTCAAGCTCGACAGGATGTCCACCTGCGCGGTGACGGTGCTGGGCACCCCGGCGCATCCGGTCCCATTGCACACGGACGCGGCCGACAGCGTAAACAGGATGTTCTGCACCGACGCTGGCGCCGGCTCCACCGGCCCGGGGTTCGTATATGGGAGGAAGGTGTTCACGCCGTTCCGTGCATAGTCGTAGCCCCGGAAGTAGGCCCCGTCCGACAAGAAGGCCGTCGAGGTGAACGCGCCGGTCAGTCGATCAAAGAACCGGCCGGTCGTGATGATCGGCGCGGTCCAGCTCACGCTGGCGTCGGTCGAGAGCCCGGAGGTGAGGTTCCCGCCGATGGGGAAGGCGTCCAGTGGAGCGAAGAGCTTGCCCCCGGTGAACAGCGAGTTCGTCCAATTGAACCGGAGGCCGACTTCGCCGCCGGCCACGGCAATGTCATCCATCAGGCGCGCGGTCGCCGTCACGGTCCCCGGGCTCGGGAACATCGCCGTGATCGCCGGCATCGGCGGCGTGCGATCGACCAGCACGTTGAACGGTTGCCCCGCCGGGTACGGCGCTGTCGCCCAGTTGCCGCCAAGATCACCTGCCCAGTAGAAACCGGAGAACAGGCCGTCGCCGTCACCCCCCTCGGCCGCGGCCCGACGCGATCGCAAGGTGGCCAGCGAGAGACCAAAGTCGGATTGCGTGCCGTTGTTGCTCAACGTGCCGCCCAGCACCTCGCCGACGTCACACTGCGTCCCGAACCCGACGTAACAGGCGGTGGGGTCGTTGTACTTGTACACGACGCCATAGAGCGCATTCAGCGGAAAGCGCGATCCGGTCGCCCGCAGGTTGAGCACCGGCGAGACCGACAGGTTGGACACCCCCCACGCCACCCCATTGTCGAGCCCGGTCGCCGTCAGGGCCCCCGCCTGCGTCAGCCGCCCGAACTTCGCGTCGGTTCCATCCCCGAACGGGTTGGCCGCGTTGGTCTGTGCAATGTAGGTGCCCCGGTTACCGGCACGATCCGTGAGGCTGGCGCCGAGGAACCAGTCCAGGTTCGAGGTCGCGGGGATCGCGGATACGCTCGTGATCACGTTGTTCGTGTTGAACAACGACGCCTTGCTGGTGGACGCGTAGTACGTCACGGGCGCCGCCGGATCGACGCCAGCCAGATCGTCGGTGAATCCGGCGTAGTCCACAAACGCCTTGAGGTCCGTGGACACGCCCAAGTAGTTCCCGGAGAGGCCGATCTCCCCGGTGACACTCCAGGCTCGCGTGCCCACCACCGTATTGCGCTGCGGCGGCGCGAAGGCACTCGCCCCCGCACGCGGCGCCAGGTTGTCGATGCTGACGGCACTCCCCAACGACACAAAGCCGCTCGGCAGGACACCGGCGGGCAGGTCCCCCGTCAGCTGGTAACGGACGCCGGACGGCAGCGTGATCCCGGCCGCTGCGGACGGCGGGGTATACAGCAGCGAGCCGTCCACGCTCGGCGCATTCCCGCCCAGCTGGGGAATCGCGCCAAGGTTCACCGTCACGCCGCCACGCGTCAGGCTCCGGATCAGGAAGCGCGTGCCCACCAGCGGGCTCTCGAACGCCGTCGTCCCGGTGGAGACGGTGAAGCGACGGCCGATGTCCGGGCTCGTGCGCGTGATGATGTCCACGACCCCACTCGTCGGCACGGACCCGTAGATGGCGGATGCGGGACTGGTGATCACCTGGACGCTGTTGAGGTCCACCCCGCTGAACGCCAGGTCCTCGATGTAGACCTCGGTGTCACCGGACCAGACCGTGCGACCGTTAATCAGCGTCGTGCGCGCGGGACGGCCATAGATCCGCACCACATCCTGGTTGCGCAACGTGACCGATGTCTGCAACGAGGTGGAGGTCGGGGGGTTGTTCCCGACCGCACCGGTCAGCACGACGGACAACGGATACTGCCCATTCAGGAGCAGTGGGGTCGATCGCAGGACATCACCGCTGATCGTGGCAACCGGCGTTGCCGTGTCGAGCGAGCGGTTCACCGGCGCCACCCGCGCGAGCGTGGAAGACGCACCAACGACGGAATCCCGCGCGAGCACGACCGTCCCCACGCGAATCTCGCGCACCCCGCGGAATCCTGCCGGGACGTTCTCGTCGACGCTCACCTGGATGCGTCCGGCCACGTTGGTGGTATCGAGTGGCTGGCCGTTGGCGCCTCGCAGCGAGAGCCCCGTCAGGGTCACGGCGGGAGTCACCGTCACGGTCGCCGTCCCGCTCCGCCCCTCGCTGTTTGCCGTGATGGTGGCGCTCCCCGCGCCGACCGCCGAGACGAGTCCGGCCGCACTCACCGTCGCCACGGCCGTGGCGGACGACGTCCAGCTGATCGTTCGTCCCGAGAGCGTCGCACCGGCGGCATCGCGGAGGACGGCGACGGCCTGCGTGGTCTGCCCGATCGACAAGGTGCTCGCGGAGAGGGTGACCGCGACCGTCGCAACGGGTGGTGGGGTCACGGTCAGCGTCGCCTGCCCGGTGCGTCCATCGATCGTCGCGATGATGTTGGCGCTGCCAGCCGCCACCGCGGTCACGGTCCCGTTGCCGTCCACGGTCGCGACCGCCGTGCTGGATGACGACCAGTTCGGCGTCTTCCCGCTGATCGTCGCCCCGGCCGCGTCCCGCGCGGTCGCGGTGGCCGTCGTCGACTGCCCGACCGCCAGGCTCGCGCTCGCCAGCGACACACCCACGGAGGCCACGGTCGGCGGCGGCGGGGGGGTGGTCCCGCCGTCCCCGCCACCCGAACAGGCGGCGACAAGGACGAGGCAGGCGAGCGAGCGGCGGGTCGACAGGACGAGACGCATACGTGCTCCGGGGCGAGGTGTGGCGCAGGGTCCAGAGGGCTCCGCGCCAATTCTCCCCAAACCCGGCCACCTGTCCTTCCCGGTCAGGCCGGCGTAAGCTTGGCCACCCCACAGGATGGCCGACTCCACCCCGCCCCCCAACGGCGACATCACGCAGCTCCTGCACGAGGTCGCCGCAGGGGATCGCGACGCCTTTGCGCGACTCGTGACGGTGGTGTACGACGAGCTGAATCGTCTGGCCCGCCAGCGCCTCCACGGCGAGCGGATCGGGCACACCCTGGGCACCACCGGGCTGGTCCACGAGGCCTACCTGCGACTTGCCGGGCAGCGCAGTGCCCAATGGAAGAACCGGGAGCAGTTCTTCGCCGTCGCCTCCGAGGCGATGCGGCGCATCCTGGTGGATCACGCGCGGCGGCGCCTGCGGGGCAAGCGCGGGGGTGGCGCTGAACACCTGCCGCTGGACGAGGCGAT
>JAEUJL010000553.1 GCA_016794835.1 Gemmatimonadota bacterium
CGCCGTGCGCAAGCTGGCCGCCAGTCTGGGCGGCTACGTCGGGAACGTCTCGACGAGCACGGGAGAATACGCGGTGCGTAGCGCGACGATCGAGGTGAAGGTCCCGTCCGCCCGGTTCGACGATGCCCTCGGCGGCGTCGCGCCACTAGGCAAGGTGGAGCAGAGCAACACCACGGCGGAGGACGTCGGCGAGGAATTCGTGGACGTCAGCGCGCGCGTGGCCAATGCCAGGCGCCTGGAGGAGCGGATCGTGAACCTCCTCGCCACCCGGGCGGGCAAGCTGGAGGATGTGCTCGCCGTCGAGCGCGAACTGGCTCGGGTCCGGGAGGAGATCGAGCGTTATGAGGGGCGGCTCCGGTTCCTGCGGACGCGGGTCGCCATCAGCACGCTCAGTGTGACCGTCCACGAGAAGGCTCCCCTCGTGAGCCCGAACCCCGGGACGAACGTCATCACCGAGGCGTTCCGTGATATGTGGCGGAATTTTGTCGGACTGGTGGCGTGGGTGATCAGCTCCCTCGGCGTGGCCATCCCGGTGGCGCTTGCGCTGGCCCTCGCGTGGCGCTTCCTGGGGCGGAGAAAGCGCACCGCCTAGGCGCCGCTCGCCTACCGGGTTTCCGGCGTCGAGTCAAGCGGCCCAGCCGGGCCACCACCACTGGTACCGGCTGGCCGCACGCCACAGCTTGATGGCACACTCGGTCGAGGCGCTTCGTGGCGACGTTCTTCCTTGCGTGTTTTGCCATTGGTGGGGTGGTGCTGACGGCGCAGCTGGTGATGAGCCTCCTCGGCCTCGGCGGCGACCATGAGCTGGCCGCGCACGATGCCTCGCACGATCCCCACGCGCTCACGCACGACGGGCTGGACCTGCTGAGTGTGCGGGCCCTCGCCGCTGGCACCGGTTTTTTGGGGATCATCGGCTACGCCGGGCTTCGCGCGGGCACGGGGCCCGTCCTCGCCCTCGGCCTCGGGATCGCCAGCGGCCTGGTCGCCGCCGTGGGCATCGCCTGGCTCATGCGATCGCTCCGCCGATTGGAGACGGACAAGACCCTCGACCTCGGATCCGCCATCGGGATCGAGGGCCGCGTCCACCTCACGATTCCTGCCCAACGATCGGGAGCAGGCAAGGTGCTCGTGGCCCTGCACGATCGCCTGCTCGAGCTCCCCGCCGTCACCGCGGGACCCGCCATCGCGAGCGGGACCAACATCCTCGTGACGGACATCGACCAGGACACCCTCGTCGTCTCGACTTCCCTCCCCCTCCTCCCTGAGGCAAACGATGTCTCCTGATGTGCTCGCCCTCTTGCAGGTAGCCGACGTCGGCGGTTGGCTCGTGACCCTCGGCATTCCGGCCCTGGCGACCGCGGCGATCGGTGGGGTCGTCGCCCTCTTCGTCACGCGCTACCGGCGATGCCCGGCGAACCGCGTCCTCGTGATCTCCGGCCGGGTGGGGGGCGACGGCGCCGCGAAGTGCATCTCGGGTGGCGGGGCCTTCGTCTGGCCGGTGATCCAGGAGTACGCGTATCTCAGCCTCGAGCCGATCCAGATCGACATCCCGCTGAAGGACGCGTTGTCGCTCGAGAACATCCGCGTGGCGGTGCCGAGCGTTTTCACCGTGGCCATCGGCACCGAGGCCGAAGTGCGCGGCAATGCCGCCGTTCGACTCCTCGGGCTCACCCACGACCAGATCAAGCGCCAGGCGCAGGACATCATCTTCGGCCAGCTGCGCCAGGTCATCGCCTCGATGCGCATCGAGGAGATCAATCGCGATCGCGAGGGCTTCCTCCACCGCATCCAGACCTCGCTCGAGCCCGAACTCAAGAAGATCGGGCTCGTGTTGATCAACGTGAACATCACGGACCTCAAGGACGACTCCGGCTACATCGAGGCGATCGGCAAGAAGGCGGCCGCCATGGCGGTGCAGCAGGCGCGTGGTGACGTGGCCGACCAGGAGAAACTCGG
>JAEUJL010000577.1 GCA_016794835.1 Gemmatimonadota bacterium
GGTGCTCCGCACCTCCGCTTCAAATCCCGCCGCCACGACTAGAAGGAGCGGCCTTGGGCCGCTCCTTCGTCGTTTCGGGCCGCCGGGGCCTTGGCTGCGGTGCTCCGCACCTCCGCTTCAAATCCCGCCGCCACGACATCAAGGAGCGCCCTCGTGCCGCTCCTTCGTCGTTTCGGGCCGCCGGGGCCTTGGGTCCGGTGCTTCGCACCTCCCCGATCAAATCCCACCATCCCCGACGAAAAAAAGGAGCGACCTCTCGGCCGCCCCTTCGTATTTAGTCCTCCCGTGCGACCAGCGTCCTACCAGCGACGCGACACGCCGATCCCGCTGAAGACATCCCGACGGCCCAGCCCGTTGTGGCCGATCCCGCCGCGCACATCCAACTGCAGGTTCGGGTTGAACACCCAGGTGAAGCCGAGGTTCGAGTAGTGCGACGCCGGCGAGAACGCCTGCTGCGGGAAGAAGCCGAAGTACTCCGTGTAGAGCCCCAGCTTGTCCGTGAGGCCGAACCCGAACGAACCGGTCGCCGCCACCTCACCCACGGTGTCGAACTCGTCGCGAATCCAGCTGTAGTTCAGGTTGGACGAGAACGCCACGCGATCGCTCAGGTCCCACGCGGCGGTCAACTTCATCTCCGGCTGGAGCTTGTCCGCGCGGAACGTCTGGGCGCCAGTGGGAACCGACGACGCCACGATCAACGACATCTTCGGCACCACCCCGCCACCGTTCACGAGGCCGAGCTTGGCGCCGACCGAGGCGTCCTCCAGCCCCTGCTGCCGAACGCCGGGGGAACGCACCACCGCGTACGAGTTGAACCCGAGGCGCAACTCGGCGCGCGGCGCCAGGCCGACGCGCAGCAGGGCCTCACCCACGGTCGTCCCGGTCTCTTCGCCCACGCGCTGCACCGTCGCGCCAGACTCCAGCTGCGCCATCCCAGGCGCGACGGTCTCGCTGCTCTCGGTGAAGTCGGGCCGATCGGTCACGAGGGGCTCGAGGTCCTGCCGTGGCACCGAGGCGCAGGCCCCGGTCAAGAGGACGGCAGCAAGGACAACTGACGGGTGGCGCATGGGGTCTCCGGGAACGAGGGGATGGCGGTCCCGTGCCCGGGCCGCGTCGGAGTCGAGTCTCGTCTCGGCGGTCAGCCCACTTGAGTGCTTCCCACAGTTTGTATGGCCTAATGCGGGCGCCTGCCCGCGCCCCGCGCACCAACCCGTCAGGCGCTGTGGCTGGGGAGCTTGATCGCCGCGACCACCTCGGCGAGCGCCGAGAGCGAGAAGGGCTTCTGCAGCACGCGGCAGCGCGCGCGATCCAGGAAGGCCGCGGCGTCGGCCTCGTACACGTCGCCGGTCGCGATCACCACGCTGTCCACGAGGTCGGGACGGTGGGCGGAGATCCAGTCATGCAGCTCGGCGCCGCCCACCACCGGCATGCGCAGGTCCGCGACGATCACATCGTACGGGGGACGGCCCGCCTCCACCTCCCCGATCAACGGCTTGGCCCGCTCGCCATCGGCGGCCTCGTCCACGTGCCACCCGCGCCGCTCAAACCAGCGACGCACCACGGACCGGATCGCCGGCTCGTCGTCGACGATCAGGGCGTGGCCGGTCAGGTCTGCCGTCCTACCTTCCACCGCAGGGGTCATGGAATCCTCCGGGTCAGGGCACGCCCACCGAGGGGCGTGCCCGTCACCGTTCCGGTATCGACCCGAAGTCGACCGGACTTGAGTCCCCCTACGCGAGTCGCTGCATCCGGGTGTGCAGGTGCTCCCGATATGTCCGACTCAGCTTCAACTGCCGCCCGTCCCGGAGGATCACCACGTAGTCCCCGGCAAACCAGGGTTGCAGCTCCCGGATCCGGTCGAGGTTGACGATGACCGCGCGATGGATCCGCACGAACATCGACGGGTCGAGCTGGGCTTCCACCCGCTGCATGGTCTCCCGGATCAGGTGCGAGACCTTCCCGGTGTGGATCCGCACGTAGTTGCCGGACGCCTCGAACCAGTCGACATCGGTGGCCTTCACGAAGAAGACCCGGCCGTCGTGCTTCACCATGAGCCGGTCCACGTAGCGATGTCGCGGCGCGGGCGGAGCCGCGGCCGCGGTGCCATTGCTCGCTGGCGATCGATCCACGCTCGCCACCGCCCCCTCGCCCAGGACCTGCTCGAGCAAGGCGCGGATCTTCCGCCCCTGCTCCGCGGAACTTCGCTGCTCCAGGTGGACCCGCGCCCGGACGAAGGCCGCGCGAAACCGATCGGTGTCAAACGGCTTGAGCAGGTAGTCGATCGCGTGCACATCAAAGGCCCGCACCGCGTACTCGTTGAATGCGGTCACAAAGATGGTGGGGGGCATCTGGTCGATCCCGAGCGCGTCGACCACGCCGAACCCATCGAGGTCCGGCATCTGGACATCGAGCAGCACCAGGTCCGGGCGATCCCGCTGGATGGCCTCGACCGCCTCGCGTCCGCTCCCCACGTCATCAATCACCTCGACATCGTCCTCGAGTCGAAGCAGTCGACGCATGCGGCGTCTCGCAATGGGCTCATCGTCGACAATCAACACACGAACGGACATAGGCATCTCTCCGGTACGGGTGAAAGGACACGAACGGGGGAACAGGGGTGGCGAACCGTGGGACCAGGGCGACTCATGAGGCCAGGGAGGGAATGATGGTGGCCACCTGGGCGGCGGCCTCCGCGTCGTCACCAATGATCAGGAGGATGCTGGCCGGGTCGGGCGCGAGCACACTCACGGTGTTACCGGCCAGCTCCACGGCGCGTTCCGCGAGGCCGTGCCGATGCCACCACAGGTGAGACCCGCCAGCCCGGCTCCGCCCCTGCATCCGGGCGCGAATCGCGATGCGCGTCGTCCCGGACAACCGGCTGGCGTCCACCTCGACCACCAGCGACTCGTGCGGGTCGACCCACGCATTCGCGAGGAGCTCATCAATGGCGGCACAGACGATCCGGCTGGGGACCTGGTCGGTCATGGCCTCCGAATCCACGCGCTGCACGAGTTGCACCCCCGGCCGCACCCCCAGCCGATGGGTCTCGATGCAGGCGCTCACCAGTTCGAGCTCCCGCGCGACGCTGGTGGTGGGTCGGCGCCCGATCTCCAGGGTCAACCGCAACGTGTCCGCCAACCGCGTGATGAGGCGCTCCGCATGCTCGGCGTCCTGGTGCACCACGGTCTCGAGGTGCTCCATCGTCGCGAGGACAAACTCGGGACGCAGCTGCACGCGCACCGCCTGGAACCGGGACCGGGCCAGCTGCGCCGTGAGCCGCGCCGTCTCCACCGCCCGCATCCGGTACCACGCCACAAAGTCGCGCGAGTGGGACCAGGCCAGGATGGCCAGGTA
>JAEUJL010000586.1 GCA_016794835.1 Gemmatimonadota bacterium
GTAGGTCCGCGCCATCGCCTCGAGGTTGCTCGCCTCGCTCGTCGACTCCAGCATGCGCCCCTTGATGACATCCCCCTCGATGGAGATGTACGGGTCCGCGGCCACGCGGAGGTCCGGGATCCCGCAGATCACGTCGAACGACCGGTCGCATCCCTGGCAGGCCAGGACGTGGTCGACGTGCCCGGCCCGCGCGGGGCCCTGGCACAGCTCCCCCTTGCAGTAGGGGCAGACGAGTTCGATCCAGTCCAGGTGATAGGCCATGGTGCGAGCACGACGTGGGACGGTGCCCGGCGGCAACGCCGAGCGGGAAGATACGCGGCACCGGTGCCGTCGGGTCGCCCGAAACCGCCTCCCGACAGGCCCTGGAACCCCTGGCCAGCGCCGCCAGCGCCTGGGGTGCGCCGTCGGCGAGTTCGAGATGCCTTCCGGACGTGACTCGGGGCCCCCGTAAGTAGTCGTCGCGGAAGAAGATACGTGCTGCGTGTCACGCTCTGCCCGGGATACGGGATCGGTAATATTGTCCGACGCAGTGGCGTGTATCCTGCATTCACCGCTCCCGTCCCCACGCCGATACAGGCACCCTCGATGAGCCGAAAGAAACGGATCGCCAGCCTGCCATGGTGAGTGAAAGTCAGCCCGGCCGGAGGTGGGGGGCAGTGGGGGTCGTGTGGCTGGTCGCGCTGCTGGCGGCAGTCCTTCACATGGTGCCGTACTGGCACGCGCAGGTGAGTGCCCGGGACGGGTATGAATTCTCGGGCAACCTGACCATCTCGCCGGACTACATGCAGTACCGGGTCTGGGAGCGCCAGGCGGTCCGGGAAGGTCCGATCGTGAGCAATGCCTTCACGACCGAACCGAATCGTGCGCACCTGCCCGTGTTCTACTACTGGGCAATCGGCCGGACGGCGTCGGCATTGGGGGTGCGGCCGGAGGCGGTGTACGCGTACAGCGGGGCCCTGTTCGCGGTCGTGCTCGCGTGGCTGGTCTGGGCTTTCGTCGCGCGCTCGATGGCCCCGGGGACCATGCGGTGGTGGGCCTTTGGGGCGATCATGTTCGGTGGTGGGCTCGGTGGGCACATCAAGGTGCTCGAAGCGACGCCCGGGTTGAGCCAGGTGGGGTTGCTCCGGCGATTGTTGATCGAGCCGGCGGCCGCCTGGCCCGTGTTCGAGGAGTACCGTGGCCACTACGTGTTCCGGGCCCTGTACGACTCGCACTTCCTCCTGCTGTGGGTGGTGGCCCTCCTGGCGATCCTCGCCATCGCGCGGGCGATCGAGGCGTATTCCGCTCGGCGGGCGCTGGTGGCCGCACTGGGGTGCGCCGCCATGACGCTGCTGCATGTGTATGAGGGCGTCACGTTGTGGGCGATCGCGGCCGCGGCCGTGTTGACGGCGTGGCAGCACCCCGTGGAGCGCCGGGACGCCTGGCGCGTGCTGGGGTGGTGCACCCTTGGCGTGGCCATCGTGTACGGCGCGTTAGGCGCCATCTACGCCCGCTCCGGGCTGCCGCTGCCGGGCTGGCACGCCGTGAACATCCTGTTCTCGGTGGTGGTCATCGCCTTCCCGATCTCCTGGGGGCTCATGGCGATCGGCCTGCGTGACTACTGGCACGCTGCAGGCACCCGCGAACGCTTCCTGGTCGCCTGGGCCGCGGCGTGCACCGCCTTGACGCTGTCGGGGCCGTTCTATCCGTATCCCGATCGCGGCACCTTGACGATGTCGGTCCCCGTGTTGCTCATCGGGGCGATGATCTTTGCGGTCCGCTACGGCCGTCCCGGGTGGCGGTCCGCGGTGGTCGCGATCGGGATCTTCGCCGCCGGGCCGGTCTGGCAGGGCGCGCGGTCGTGGGTCTTTTCCGGGTTTCGGCCGGATGCGCCGTTCATCTATCTCTCGCCGGGGCATCGCGCGGTCCGGGACAGCCTCGTCGCGCAGAGCGACACCGGCCAGGTCCTGCTCGCCGAGCCGGCGGAGTTGCTCTGGCTCGCCCCGACCTTCCCCGGGCGGTTGCATGTGGGGCACTTCTTCCTGACGGTTGGCTACAAGGCCAAACACGAACAGCTGCAGCGTGCGCTGGCCTTTCCCACGGACAGCCTGCCGCGGTTGCTGGCGTCCTCCGGGAGCGACTGGCTCTTCGTGGGCGCGGCGCGTGACCGCGCAGCCATCGAGCGGGCGGCCCCGCTGCGCCCGGTGGTCTCTGTTCCCGAGGGGACCCTGTATGCCGTGGAGCGGGTGGGCGCGGGAGTCACGCCGTGAGGATCCCCGGCCCGTTTGCCCCGCTGACACCGGTGGCGTCCCGGGTGCCCTCGCCTGGACGCGTCACCCCCGTGGAGTGGCTGCTGCTCGTTGGTGCCGTGGTGGCGGGAGCACTGCTCCGGGCCTGGCAGGTGGATACGCTTGCGCTCACGCACTTCGACGAAGGGGTGTACGCCTTCTCGGGGTATGGCATCGCCACCGGGCGCGACCCGGCCCTCTTCCCGGACCAGGTGAAGTTCTCCCCGCCGGTCTACTTCACGCTCGTGGCCGCCGCGAACCTCGTGGGGATTGCCCCCGAGCAGAGCCCGTTCGTGGTCAGCATCGTGGTGGGTGTGCTGACGATCCCCATGCTGTGGTGGCTGGTGCGGGGCTGGTTCGGCGCGATCGCGGCGGCGGCCGCCGCGTGGTTCCTGGCGATGAACGAGTTCCACATCCTGATGTCCCGCACGGCGCTCACCGACGTGACCTTCGCCCTCACCTTCCTCGGCGCTTTAGGTGCCGTGCGGTGGGCGCTGGATCGCGGGACGATCCGCGCGGCGGCCCTCGCGGGCATCCCCGTGGGGCTCGCCTGGAACACCAAGTACCACGGGTGGTTCGCGCTGGTCATCGCCGCCATGGTGATTGCGGGACAGTGGCGCCTGCAGGGTCGCGGATGGCCGGCGACGCGCCAGGCGACCGTGCGCTGGCTGGTGATGTCCGCCGTCGCGCTCGGGTGCTACCTCCCGTGGATGGCATTCATCCAGTCGCAGCCCGGGTCGAGTGCCGGGTGGGTGTCCTACTTTGCCACCATGCTGCGGCTGGACTGGTTCGGCAACTTCTGGCAGCAGGTGCAGCAGCAGGCGTACCTGGAGGGGCCGTGGACACGCGCATCGGCGGTGGCGGCCCTCGCGGCGGCCCAGCTCGTCGCCATGGGCCACGGGCGCTCGCTGGCCCCCTGGGTGCCGGCGGTCGCCGCCGGCATGGCGTTGTTGGTTGGCGGGGCCTCGGTGCCCGTGTTGCTGATGGGCGTCGCCGTCGCGGGGCAGTGGCGACGGGGGATGACCACCGCGGCATGGATCCTCGCGGCCCTGGTGGTGCTGTGGGTCGTCATGGCTCCCGTGTACCACCCGTACTTCCGCCTCCTCCTCCCGCTGGCCGTGACCTGGTTCGCGTTAGGCGGTGCGGGCGCCGAGTCGCTGGCGCGCCCGGCGCAGCGGCCGTGGCCGACCCTCGCCGTGGCCGGCGTGGCGCTGGCGGTGGTGGGGCTGCTGTCGCCACGCCTCCCGGATCCCTCGAGCCCCTGGCGGGCCGCGCGTGGGCTCGTCGAGGCGGCGGACCAGCTCAGCGCGCGCGTCCCGGCCGGTGAGCCGATCAGCGTCATGGGCGAACCCGCGCTGGCGTTCTACCTCCATCGTCGCGGGCACCCGGCCTGGGAACGGGGCACCCTGGAGGCACTCGACACGCTGGTGGCGCCCCGGTACCTCGTGACGGGGATCTACCAGCGCCGGGCGCCGCTCATCCAGAAGCGCTTTGAAGCGCGCGCCGACCAGCTCGAGTTGCTGGCGCGCTTTCCCGCCGGCCTGCCCTCGGACCTGCGGCTCCTCGACAACTTCCTGCCGGACAGCGCCCGGGTCTGGATGGCGCATCCCGACACGACCTACGACCTGCTGTTGTACCGGTTCACGCCGCGCGGCGCGAGGAGCCGCTGATGCGTCCCGCGTTAAGCTGGCAGGCGCGCATGGTGGCCTGGCTCCTCCTGGGCGGGATCCCGGCCGTGCTCCTCCCGGGGGCCGTCGCCGACGCCAGCCGGGCGGGCCCGTCCGCGGGACCCACGGCCTGGCTGGTCGTCCCGGTGGTCGCCCTGTCATCGGTCATCCTGGTGATGGCGCCCGGGCTCCTGGCCGCCCTGGCCCTGCGGCGCACCCGGTCGCTGGCGCAGTGGCTGGTGGACGGCTGCCTGCTGTCCGTCGTTGGGGTCAGCGTGGCCAGCGGGCTGGCGCAGGCGCTCGTCGGTGAGGCGTTGCGTGGCCGGGGGTACGCGTCCTTCGTGCTGGGGATGGGTCTCCTCGCCGGTGGTTGGGTGATGCGGCGGCGGCACACGCCAGATCCCGCCTGGGCGCCAGCGGCGGGCCGGGCGTTGATCGCCCTCGGCATCGCCTGGTGGGTGGCGTGCCTGCTGCTCCTGCCCAAGCTGCTCTGGGAGAGCTTCAACGGGGACGGGGCCCATGCCTGGGAGTCCTCGCGCCGCCTGCTGCATCACCCGCTGCCCTTCTGGCCGGTTGATGCCGGGCCGGTCGCGGGTTTCCCCGGGCTGACGTCGATGCTGTACGCGTTTCCCAACGCGTGGTTCCTGCGCTTGTTCGGTGAGGTGGAGTTCGCCGCGCGCGTGCCGTTCCTCCTGTACCTGGTGGTGCTGTGGGCGGCCGTGCGCCGCCTCGGTGCCGTCCTGCTGCCCGATCGCGCCATGCCGCGGAGTGCCGAGCTGGGGCTGGCGCTCAGTCTCGTGGCGTACCTGTTGGCGATGGCCTTCAGCGCCTCGTACAGCCCGTACAGTGCGGATATCGCGCTGCCGGCCACGCAGGACACCCTGCTCGTCATTGCCGTGCTCGGGGTGATGACCGCCGCGATCGAGCGCGACCGTCTGTGGCTCTTCCTGTGCACGTTCCTCACCTACATCTCGCTTCCCAGTGGCCTCCTGTTGATCGGGTTCTGGCTGGTGGCCCGGGTGCTGGTGGAGCGCCCGGTGCCGTGGCGCGAGCTCGCGTGGGGTGGGGGGGCGCTCCTGGCGGCCATGGGGCTTGCCGCCACTATTGGTCGGGTCGGCGTGGCGTTAGGCGGTCCCGCCCCGGGGGGGGAATACGGGATCGTGGGCATCCTTCGCTACTTTGCCTTCGTGCAGTTCACGGATCTCGCGCGGCTGCGGTATGTCGCGATCCCGGCGGGCGTACTCCCGGTGCTGCTGCTCACCCGGTGGAGGCACATGGACCAGCTCGGGCGCGCCCTGGTCCTCGTGACGGTGGCGTATTTCGGTTTCTTCTACGTGCAGGCGCACGTGTCCCTGCACCACTTCGTCCCGGCCATGGTGTTGCCGATGGTGGTGGCCTGGCGACAGGTGCAGCAGTCGTCGGCGTCCGCGTGGGTGGCCCCGGCCTGGGCGGGGGGCGCGGCCCTGGCGGCGGTCCTCGCGTTCCCGCTGGGGCGAACGGCCATCCACCATGATGGCCGGGAGGTGGGGGCACGAGTGTTGGTGCGTGTGCCCGGCTATGCGGCCGCCGAGGCGGCCCCGATGCGGGCGGGGACGCTGCTCGATCGCCTCTTCCCGTATGATTGGGATGCGACGGTCCCCGCGTCGTACGGCGGGTCGCCCCTGGTGTGGAGCCACTATGCCCGCCATGACGGGGCGCCCGGTCCCGAGACAAACTACATAGTGCAGCCTGACACGATGCCGGTCCCGGATGGGTTTGCCCTCGCCGGCCGCGACAGCGCCGGCGCGGTCGTGCTGGTGCGCAGCGACAGCCTCCTGGCGGTCGATCGCGCCCGGCGTCCCCCGACGCCGGCCGGGAGTCGCTGGCTGGATGTCCCGCGCGGGATCCTCTTCCACGGGATCCCCCTCGCGGGCGGGCCGCGAATCATCGACGTCGCGGCCACGCTGGCCGCCGCCGGGTTGGATCCCGCGCCGGTGCTCGAACGGCTTGGGGTCAAGCGACGGGGGGGCACATGACGCCGCGTCGCAGCCCCTGGTTGATCATGGTCCCGCTCGCGCTTGGCGCCGTCGTGGCCGCGTGGTGGGCGTGGACGGTGGGCGGGGCCTCGCTGTTGCGCGAGGTGTCGCAGGCCCGGATCGTGTGGGTGCTCGTGGCCCTTGGCGCGACGGCGACGTGGCTCGCGACCCGCTTCATCCGCTGGCAGTTCCTCCTGCGACGAGTTGGCGTCCGCCTGCCGATCCGCAGCACCCTGGGAACCTACGTGGCGGGTCTCGCCGGGACGATCACCCCGGCCTACATCGGCGAAGCAGTGCGCGGGGTCTTCATCAAGCGGCGCTTTGGCGTACCGATGCGGATCTCCCTCGCGGTGCTGGTGGTGGAACGCCTGTATGACGTGGTGGCGGTGGCCGTGGTCCTGGCGGCCGCGGCCCTCCTGACAGGCGAGGCAACGGCGCTGCGCCTGGCCGCGCTCTTCCTGGTCGTGGTCGTGGGGGCGGGGATCGTGCTGTGGCCCGTGGCGCGACGCGTCGGGTTGCGCGCCGAGGCGATGGCGGCCCTCCGGCGACCGGGCGTGGTGGGGCCCGCCCTCGTCCTCTCGCTGGCGGGATGGACCGCGGCGTCGGCCCTGATCTGGGTGGCGGCGCAGGCGCTGGGAGCGTCGATGCCCCTGCTCGACGGGATGCGGACCTTTGGCCTCGCCACCCTCCTCGGTGCGGCGACCCTGCTCCCCGCCGGCGTCGGCGTGACCGGGAGCGTGGCCATCGTCGAGATGGTGGATGGCGGCCTGGCTGAGCCCGCGGCGGTCGCGATCGTGACCCTGTGGCGCCTGACGAGTACGGGGGCGGCGTTGGTGGTGGGCGCCGTGTTCCTCTGGCGCGAGCTGCGGCTCACCGCGCGGGATGACACCCGACCCGCCGAGGGCGCCGCGCACTTCGACCACATCGCCGAGCAGTACAACGCGCAGTGGTCCCCGCACGTGTGGGACCTGCTCCTCGACCGGAAGATCGGGTTCATGACGGAGGCCCTCCCGGCGCCGGAGCTGGCCGGGACCGGGCTCGACCTCGGCTGCGGACTCGGGCTGCAGTGCGCGACGTTGCGCAAGCGGGGATATGCGGTGATTGGCCTCGATCCGTCGGTGGGCCTGCTGGCCGTCGGGCAGCGACGGCTTGGCCCGTCCCCGGTCCTCGCCGGCTCGGCACTCCAACTCCCGTTTGCCGACGCGTCGCTCGGCTTCATCTACACCATTGGCGTGCTGCATCACCTGCCGGGACGCGAGGCGCAGCGCGCCGCCCTCGCGGAGGTGGCGCGGGTGCTCAAGCCCGGCGGCTTCCTCCTGGTGCACGAGAGCAACCCGCGGAATCCCATGTTCCGCTTCTACATGGGATACCTCTTCCCCATCCTCAAGTCGATCGACGAAGGGACGGAGTGGTGGATCGATCCCCGGACGTGGGCGCACGTGGACGGGATCACCCTCCGCGACGTCCGCTACTTCACCTTCCTGCCCGACTTCACCCCCCGATTTCTCATGGGCCCGGCCGTCGCCCTCGAGCGCCTGCTCGAGCGTGGCCCCACGCGCACCTGGTCGGCGCA